>JAVXWR010000541.1:0-2679 GCA_032230725.1 Actinomycetota bacterium | reverse complement strand
CGACGGTGGACATGCTCATCGGTGCGGCCGGGCGACGGTCGCGTCCGGGAGTGCGGTTGCACCGCATCGACGTAGCGCCCGACGAGGTGGCCACGATGGGCGGCGTACGGGTCACGACGCCGGCCCGGACTGCTCTCGACCTCGCGCGGTGGCTCCCGTCGGCCGAGGCCGTCGTCGTGCTCGACGCACTCTGTCGGCGGACCTCGCTCGGGGTGGCGGCGGTGCGCGCACTGGCGGATCGCCACGCGGGCGAACGCGGGGTGGCGCAGGTCGAGCAGGCCCTGAGGTGGGTCGACCCGCGCAGTCCGTCCCCGACCGCGTCACGGCTCCGGGTGGGGCTCCTCGCGCGGGGCGTGGACGTGCCGCTGGTGGCGCAGGTGCTCGAGGGGCAGGAGCAGCTGATCGCCGAGCTCGCCCTCGCGTGGCCGGTGGTCCGCGTCGGGATCGCGCACACCTCCGGGGTTCGGCGGGCCGCGGCCGTGGCTGGGTGGGAGGTACTCGAGGTGGGCGAGGACGCCGCGCAGGAGTGGGGTTCCTGCCGCCGGGCGGCACCGATCGACGAGCTGGCGGCGTGGGTGCTCCGGGTGGCGGGTCGGTGGGATCCGCCGCCGCGGATCGGGGGTCCATCGCCCGGGCGGCTGCCGCGGCCGCCGGGCCCGGACGGGGAGTGCGACGGGGGTCTCAGTAGGCTCGTGCCGGCTAGAACCGTGGAGTCCGAGAAGTGAGGAGTGCCGTGTCCGACGAGCGCACCCTGGTGCTGGTGAAGCCCGACGGCGTGCAGCGCGGCCTGGTGGGCGAGGTCATCTCGCGCATCGAGGCCAAGGGCCTGCGCCTGGCGTCGCTGGAGCTCAAGACCGTGGAGCGCTCGCTGGCCGAGCAGCACTACGCCGAGCACGCCGAGCGGCCCTTCTTCGGCGAGCTGATCGAGTTCATCACCTCCGGGAACGTGGTGGCGATGGTCGTCGAGGGCCCGCGGGCGATCGCGGCGTTCCGGCAGATCGCCGGCGGCACGGACCCCGTCGAGAAGGCCGCCCCGGGGTCGCTGCGCGGTGACCTCGCGCTGGAGACCGGGTCGAACATCGTGCACGGCTCGGACTCCTCGGAGTCGGCCGAGCGCGAGATCAAGCTCTGGTTCGGCTGAGGCCTACCCTGGGCGGCATGTCCGTCGAAGCCATCACCCGCGGCGGCGCGCCCGAGTCGGTCTGGGACCGCCTCGAGCCGTTGCTGCCGCGCGTCCGCAAGCCCGTGCAGTACGTGGGGGGCGAGCGCAACGCGACGGTGACGCCGTGGGAGGACGCGCAGGTCCACTGGGCGCTCTGCTACCCGGACGCCTACGAGGTGGGCCTGCCCAACCAGGGCCTCATGATCCTCTACGAGGTCCTCAACGAGCGGCCGGACGCCCTCGCCGAGCGCACCTACGCGGTGTGGCCGGACCTCGCGGAGCTCATGCGCGAGCACGGGGTCCCGCAGTTCACCGTGGACGCCCACCGTCCGGTGGCGGCGTTCGACGTCCTCGGCGTCTCGTTCGCGACCGAGCTCGGCTACACGAACCTGCTCGAGATCCTCGACCTCGCCGGTGTCCCGCTGCAGGCGGCCGAACGCACCGTCGAGCACCCGCTGGTGCTCGCCGGCGGGCACGCGGCGTTCAACCCGGAGCCGATCGCGCGGTTCGTCGACCTGGTCGCGCTCGGGGACGGCGAGCAGGTCGTCGGGGAGATCACCGAGGTCGTCGGGGCGGCCAAGGCCGAGGGCCTGGACCGCCGGGCGACGCTCGAGCGGCTCGCCGGGGTGCCCGGGGTCTACGTGCCGGCGCTCTACGAGGTCACCTACGCCGAGGACGGCGCGATCACCGAGGTGCGCCCGACGACGGACGCCGCTCCGGCCCGCGTCCACAAGCGCACCACGTCCGACCTCGACGACTGGCCCTACCCGAAGGCGCCGCTCGTGCCGCTGGCGGAGACCGTCCACGAGCGGATGAGCGTCGAGATCTTCCGGGGTTGCACCCGCGGCTGCCGCTTCTGCCAGGCCGGGATGATCACCCGTCCGGTCCGCGAGCGCTCGAAGCGGGGCGTGAGCGAGATGGTCGAGCAGGGCCTGGCGGCCTCGGGCTACTCCGAGGTCGGGCTGCTCTCGCTGAGCTCGGCCGACCACTCCGAGATCGGCGAGATCGCCAAGGGTCTCGCCGACCGGTACGAGGGCACCGGCACCGGGCTCTCCCTGCCCTCGACCCGGGTGGACGCCTTCAACGTCGACCTCGCCGAGGAGCTGACCCGCTCCGGGCGCCGCTCGGGCCTGACGTTCGCCCCGGAGGGCGGCTCCGAGCGGCTGCGGCGCGTGATCAACAAGATGGTCTCCGAGGAGGAGCTCATCAGGACCGTGTCGACCGCCTACGAGCACGGGTGGCGGCAGGTGAAGCTGTACTTCATGTGCGGTCTGCCGACCGAGACCGACGAGGACGTGCTGCAGATCGCGACGATGGCCCACGACGTGATCCGGGCGGGCCGTCGTGCGGCCGGCCGGGGCGACGTGCGGACCACGGTGTCGATCGGGGCGTTCGTCCCCAAGCCGCACACGCCGTTCCAGTGGGCGGCGCAGGCCGCGCCCGACGTCGTCGACAACCGGCTGCGGAAGCTGCGCGAGGCGATCAACTCGGACCGCTCGCTCGGGCGCAACATCGGG
>JAVXWR010000477.1:0-3378 GCA_032230725.1 Actinomycetota bacterium | reverse complement strand
CGTCCATCACGTCGTTGACCCGCGTGCGGCGCACCATGGCCCGCACCGCGACCCAGCCCGCGAGCGACAGCGGGGCGACCGTGGGCGCCTGGACCCCCGGCGTCACGCGGACGGCGTCCTCCTGGACCTCGAGCGGGCAGTCGTAGTCGAGCATCACGTACTGACGGGCGAAGACCACGCCGCGGAGTCGCTCCACGAACCGGTACTTGGCCTTGGAGATGTCGGTCGAGTCGGGCTGCTGGTCGAACTTGGCGTTGCGGTCGACGACCACGGCCTGCGAGGTGAGGATCGGGTCGCCGATGGTGGCGAGCCCGTGCTGGGCGAGCGTCCGCCCGGTCGAGACGACGTCGGCGATGGCGTCGGCCACCTCGAGCTCGATCGACACCTCCACGGCGCCGTCGAGGCGGATGACGTCCTTGGCGGCGATCCGCTGCTGCGCGAGGTTGGCGCGCACCAGCCGCGGGAACGACGTGGCGATCCGCTTGCCGGCCAGGTCCTGGACGGTCCAGTCGTTGGCGACCGGTGCGGCGTAGCTGAACTGCGACGCCCCGAACCCGAGCTCGAGCACCTCGTTGACCGAGGCCGAGGACTCCTCGGTGAGGTCGTGGCCGGTGATGCCGAGGTGCAGCTGCCCCTCGGACACGTAGGTCGCGATGTCCTTGGGGCGCAGGTAGAAGAACTGCACCCCGTTGGCTTCGTCGGTCAGCGACAGGTCGCGGTTGTCCGACCGTTGCCGGTACCCGGCGTCGCGCAGCATGCGGGACGCCTCGTCGGCGAGGGATCCCTTGTTCGGGACGGCGACGCGGAGCATGGCTCTCTCCTGCTGGACGCGATCAGGCTCGCGCCCGGGATATCAAGGGGTCGGTGACGGGCTCAGAGGTACTTGTAGACGTCCTGCAGGGTGAGGCCGCGACCGAGCAGGATGACCTGGGTGCGGTAGAGGAGCTGGGAGATCTCCTCGGCCAGTTTGTCGTCGGACTCGTGCTCGGCGGCCAGCCACACCTCACCTGCCTCCTCCAGCACCTTCTTGCCCTGCGCGTGCACACCGGCATCGAGCGCGGCGACCGTGCCCGATCCCGCGGGCCGGTCCCGTGCCTTCGTGGTGAGCTCCTCGAAGAGCTCTTCGAACGTCTTCACGTCTGTTGATGGTCGCACCACCGTGTTCGTGCTGGCCCCCCGAATCGGTCGTCACGCCGCAAGCGGTCGGCGGCAGTCGGTAGGCGTGTCGCGCCCGGCGGCAAACCACTGGGCCGTTCGGGCTAATTCCGGATCAGGGCACGCCCGCCGTGAGCAACGACCGCACGTCGTCGACGTCCAGCCCCTCCAACGTGTCCCGGAACGTCCGCCGCTCCCCCGCCGGGACCTCGACCCCGGAGGGGACGACGAGCACGGACGTGCCCGCCGCGGCGGCCGACGCGGTACCCGACGGGGAGTCCTCCACGGCGACGCACCGGGACGGGTCCACCCCGAGCAGCTCGGCGGCCCGCAGGTACGGGGCGGGGTCCGGCTTCGTGGCCGTCACCTCGTCCCCGCAGACCGTGACGTCGAAGTACCCGCGCCCGATCGTGTCCAGCGCGACCTCGGTGAGCTCGCGGTAGGTGCTGGTCACCAGCGCGGTGCGCAGCCCGGCCGCCCGGACCGTCTCGAGGGCCTCCAGGGCACCGGGAAGCCACTCGAGCCCGGCCGCGAACAGCGCCGAGGTCCGCTCCAGCAGCCACCGGCCCGCCGAGTCCACCGCGGCCTCGTCGTCGGGACGCCCGACCTCCCGCAGGACCGTGGTGACGGTGCGCCGCAGGCTGGAGCCGGTGAGCTCCTCCCGCGTGGCGGCCGACAGCTCGCCGCCCAGGTGGGCGGCGAGCTCGGCCATCGTGATCGACCAGAGGCCCTCCGAGTCGACCAGCGTGCCGTCCATGTCCCACAGGACGGCCTCGAGAGCGGTCAACGCCCCGCGAGGCTAGGCATTGAAGTACTTCGCCTCCGGGTGGTGGACGACCATCGCGTCGGTCGACTGCTCCGGGTGGAGCTGGTCCTCGTCGGAGAGCTCGACGCCGATGCGGCTCGGGTCGAGCAGCGCGACGATCTTCGCGCGGTCCTCGACGTTGGGGCACGCCCCGTAGCCCAGCGAGTAGCGGGCGCCCCGGTAGCCGAGCTTGAAGTACTCGTGGACGTCGGCCGGGTCCTGGTCGGCCATCGTCGAGCCGTCCGCGAAGGTCAGCTCCTCGCGCACGCGACGGTGCCAGTACTCCGCGAGCGCCTCGGTGAGCTGGACGCCCAGGCCGTGGACCTCGAGGTAGTCGCGGTAGGAGTTCTTCGCGAACAGCTCGTTGGCGAAGTCGGCGATGGGCTGGCCCATGGTCACGAGGTTCATCGGCATGACGTCGACGCTGCCCAGCTCGGTCGCCTCCTCCCGCGTGCGGAAGAAGTCGGCGAGGCACAGTCGACGGTCGCGCTTCTGGCGCGGGAACGAGAAGCGGTGCAGCTCGTTCGCGTCCGGCTTGGCCTCGTCGAGCACGACGACGTCCTGGCCCTCGGAGATCACCGGGAAGTAGCCGGCGACCACCGCGGCGTGGGCGAGGATGCCCTCGGCCTGCAGCCGGTCGAGCCAGTAGCGCATGCGCGGCCGGCCCTCGGTCTCGACGAGCTCCTCGTAGGAGGGCCCGTCGCCGCCCTTGGAGCCGCGCAGGCCCCACTGCCCGAAGAACGTGGCGCGCTCGTCGAGCAGCCCGGCGAAGTCCTTGAGCCGGATGCCCCGGACCACGCGGGTGCCCCAGAACGGGGGCTGCGGCACCTCGATGCGCCGGGCGACCTCGGAGATGGCGTCGGGGTCGAAGGAGTCGGGCTCGGCGTCGGCCTCGCGCTTGGCCTGGATGCGCTGGGAGCGCTCGCGGCGCTCCTTGCGCTCGGCCATCTTGGCCGCCTCGGCCTCGGTGCGCTCGGTGTCCCCGGACATCACGGTGTCCATCAGGCGCAGGCCCTCGAACGCGTCCTTGGCGTAGCGCACGTCGCCCTGGAACATCTCGCCGAGGTCGTTCTCGACGTAGGACCGGGTCAGGGCCGCCCCGCCGAGCAGCACCGGGTACTTCTGCGCGACGCCGCGGTCGTTCATCTCCTGCAGGTTGTCCTTCATGACCACCGTGGACTTCACCAGCAGCCCGGACATCCCGATGGCGTCGACCTTGTTCTCCTCGGCCGCCTCGAGGATGGCGTTGATCGGCTGCTTGATGCCGATGTTGACCACGTCGTAGCCGTTGTTGGACAGGATGATGTCGACGAGGTTCTTGCCGATGTCGTGGACGTCGCCCTTGACCGTGGCCAGCAGGATCTTGCCCTTGCCGCCGTTGTCGTCGGCCTCCATGAACTGCTCGAGGTAGGCCACCG
>JAVXWR010000442.1:0-11607 GCA_032230725.1 Actinomycetota bacterium | reverse complement strand
GAGGCGCCCCATCCGTGCGGTGATCGCGACACGTGAGGACCTGACGTCGCTGCGTGCCGACAATCGGGTGTCGGCGTACATCTACGGCGACGTGCTCGTCCTGGCGGCTACGGCCGGAATCTACGAGGACGTGATCCGGTCTGGCGAAGCGCTCCTCGTGGTGGTGGGGACGGTTGCCTCGACGTACGTCGCGCACGTCCTGGCTGACGTGGTCGGCGCTGTGTTCGGCGGGCACGAGGTCCGGACGGCTCTGCTGCACGAGCTGCGTGACTCAGTCCCGATCGTCAGCGCGGGCGTTCCGCCGGTGGTCCTCTTCGCCGCGGCGATGCTGGGATGGCCGGCGCCGGAGTGGGCCCAGGCCGTGGCGTCGGCGCTGCTGGTGCTGCGCCTGGGCTCGATCGGCGCGGTCTACCACCACCTCAAGCAGCCCATCGGGTGGTCCCGCGCGGCCTGGTTCGGGATCGTGGTGGCCGGGGTCGCCGCGATCGCGGTCGCGCTCAAACTGGTGCTCCTGCACTGAGCCTGCACCGGGGCCGTTGCGAGCCGCCAGGCGTCCGACGAGGTTCCCGCAGCTCAGGGGTCGCTTCGGTGAGGAGTCGCGAAGGGCACACGCGCACCGGAACCCGTCAGGTCGTCGGCCCGCCGCGTTCCGAGAAGGCTCTCCGGGCCGTGGACGCGAGGCAGCGGCCTCGGCCAGACTCGTCGGCGTGCCTGGGGGAACTGCTCGGTCGGTGATCCCGCGGATGGTCGTAGCCGACGTCGCGGGAGCCGTGGCGTTCCTGCGCGACGTGTTCGACGCGAGCGGTGAGGTGCAGAGCGGCCGACCGGTCGAGGTCGACCTGCGTGGCCTCACGATCATGGTCAGCGCGGCGGGGGAGCGGGAGCTGTTTCCCGCCTTCCTCTACGTGTATGTCGACGATGCCGATGCGGCCTTCGTGCGCGCGATGACGGCCGGCGCGCGCAGCATCGAGGACCCCGTGGACACGTTCTACGGAGATCGCCGGGCCATGGTGGAGGACCCGTCCGGCAACGTCTTCCAGATCGCGCACCGTCGTGAACGTGGCTTTTGACCAAGCCCACCGAGCCTGTTCCGGAACAAGGGCGCGCTGAGGCAGCACGAGGTCCGGCACCCGACCCGTGTGAGGCGCAAGAGCACGAACAGCAGGTCAGGCACGTACGACCGCGGTGGGGAGACCCTGTCATCGAACCGAGGCCCGGTCACGACGGCGAGGGCACTCGCACTGTCGACAGGCCGTGCGCCCCGGGCCGCCTGGGACCAGGGTTGAGACCACACGATCCGCCTGTCGGGTGGATGACGCCCAGGTCGGCACCCCTCGGTCTGAGAGCCCCACATACGTCTTGTCGGTGACGCTGCGGTCCGGCCTGGTGGGGTCCCCGGCGCCGTTCGCGAGGGCTCGTCTAGTCCGAGTCGGGTCCGTCAATCGTGTCGGGGTGCGGCTGCGGGGGGCGTGACCACGCGAGCGGCACCAGCCCGGCCGCGAGCAGGACGTTGACGGCGACCGCGAGCGCGGCGATGTCCCCGACATGGGCGACCGGCCAGACCAGGGCGGCCACGGCGACGAGGACGGCGCTCACGCGGTGGCCGACGCGCGCCAGCACTGCGGCCGCGACGAGGAAAGCGACCGGGCAGACCAGCCCGATCGGCTTGATGATCGCGGCCGCTGCCCCGGGGGCGTCTACGAGGGCGACGGCGCCGAGCGAGCTGTGGATGGCCTCGAAGCCGTAGGCCGCGTTGCCGACCCCGCCGACCACGGCGGTGACGACCGCGAGCGCCGCGAGCCGGCCGCCCGCCCACGATGCGACGTGCAGCAGTGCGAGCACGTAGACGATCGCGCCGACCACGTGCAGTGCGCCCGCGGCGGCATCGTCCCACCCGCGCGCGGCGTAGAGGGTGTCGACGGCGAGGTAGAGCAGTGGGGCGACAGCGAGCGCGACCCGGCCCACTCGGTCGGTCGGTGACGGTGCGGGGTGGCTCGTGGTGAGGTGGGCGGCACGCAGGCTCATGGTCGGTCACGGTGGCTGCCCGGAGCCGTGGGGGCATCGGGGCCAACGCTCGTGGGGGACGAGGGTCAACCCGGATCCGTCGACGGTGCTGATCTGGAACAGTCCGCCGCATGAGGTGCCCGACCCTGCTGGCCGTGGGCACCGGCGTGCTCGTCCTGGCTGGCTCCGGGTTCGGCATTCGCT
This sequence comes from Actinomycetota bacterium, assembly GCA_032230725.1. Lineage (GTDB taxonomy): Bacteria > Actinomycetota > Actinomycetes > Mycobacteriales > Pseudonocardiaceae > Actinomycetospora. Next base: position 9,399 of record JAVXWR010000442.1, on the reverse strand, counting down.
CCGACAACGTCCACAACGGTCTGCTCGCGCTCTCCTTCGCGGTGGTCGGGGCTTCCGTGCTGCGTCGTCGGCCGGGCCAGCGGGAAGCCGAGCTGTTCGTCGTCACCGGAGCCGCCGAGGGGATCGTGTTCTTCGGGCGCCAGGTGGGGACCCACGAGGCGTTCGCCGCACGGAGCGGGGCCGAGTGGCTCGCCTGGCTGGGGATCTGGCCGTTGCCCTTGGTGCTGGTGGTCGTCGGGGCGACCATCATGTGCTTCCCCGACGGCCACTTCCCCGGCCCGGTCTGGCGGCGCGCATGGCAGGTGACCGCCGTCGTCGCGACGGTGCTCGCGCTGCTGTCGGCGCTGTGGCCGGTGGACTACGGCCGCGCGGGACTGGTGACCGGTCATCCCCTCGACCTACCGGGCGGTGCAGTGGCCCGGTCGGTCTTCGCGGTCCTGCAGCCGGTCGCCTTCACCTCGTTCCAGGTGCTCTGGCTGGTCTGCGTCGCGGCCCGCTACCGGCGCGCCGACGCGCTCGACCGGCGCCAGCTGCGCTGGGTCGTCGGGGCCGTAGGCGTCAGCGTGTGGTACTCGGAGCAGGGCTCGTCCTCGAGGGCTCCCCACGCGCGGGTCTGCTCACCGTGTGGCTGATCCCGGTGGCCGCCGGCATCGCCATCGTCGAGGCGGCTTACGAGCGCATGGTCCTCGAGGTCCGGAGCGCGGCCAGTCGAGTGGTTACCGCGCAGGACGACGCCCGCCGTCGTTTCGAGCAGGATCTGCACGACGGGGCGCAGCACCGCCTCGTCGTCCTCGGGATGGAGCTCGGCCGCCTGGTCGATCTCGCCGAGCGGTCCGGGGAGGCCGCCCTCATGGCCGCGGCCGCTTCCGCTCGGGACGAACTGCTGGCCGCGACCGCCGACCTCCGGGCATTTGCTCGCGGCCTCCACCCGTCGGTGCTGACACGGGACGGTCTCGCGGCGGCCCTTGTCTCCCTGGCCGAGTACTCGACCGTCCCGGTGCGGATCCGGAGTGACCTGCCGCGTCGTTGTCCGCGCGCCGTCGAGACGTCGGCCTACTTCGTCGTCGGGGAGGCTCTCACCAACGCGACGCGCCACAGCGGGGCCACGCAGGTCGAGGTCCACCTGGTCCTCGATGCGTCCGTGCTCCGCGTGACCGTGTCCGACGACGGGTGCGGTGGCGCGACACCGGCGGGTGGCCTGGTCGGGCTCGCGGACCGGGTGCGATCGGGGGGCGGCAGCTTCGAGCTCGACAGCCCGGCGGGGGCCGGCACGCGGGTCCGAGTGGAGCTGCCGTGCGGGTGACCCCGGTCCGCGTCGCGATCGCCGACGACGCTCTTCTCTTCCGCGAAGGGCTGGCCAGGATCCTCGTGGGAGCAGGTTTCGAGGTGGTCGGACAGGTCGGCGACGCCGGGGCGCTGGGGGACCTCGTCCGGCGTACGCATCCCGACGTCGCGGTGATCGACCTCCGCATGCCCCCCACGCACTCCTCCGAGGGCATCGATGCCGCCGCCGCCATTCGTGCCGCCCTTCCCGGGGTCGGGCTGCTCCTGCTCTCCCAGCACGTCGAGACCCACCACGCGGTGCGATTGATGGACGAGTTCGACGCAGGCGTCGGTTACCTGCTCAAGGACCGGGTTGTCGACCTGACGGCGTTCGCGAGCGATGTCACGCGCGTCTCGGCGGGCGAGGTGGTCATCGACCCGGAGCTCGTTCGCCGGCTCATCGCGCGGCCACGTCGGCAGGACCCGCTCGACGTGCTCACCGATCGCGAACGCCGTGTCCTGACCCTGATGGCCCGGGGTCTGTCGAACTCCGCGCTCGCCGACGAGCTGCACCTGAGCGTCAAGACCGTCGAGACCCATGTGCGGGCAGTCTTCCTCAAGCTCGGGCTCCACCTCGACGAGCGAGAGCACCGGCGGGTCCTCGCCGTGCTCGCGTTCCTCCGTGCGTGAGCAGCGCCGCGCGGCGTCTCCACCGTCCGCCACGGCAGGAAGGGCGGCGGCGTAGAAGAGGCCCCGTACCGACGTAGCTACTGCGGCTGCGCCGACGGAGCGGGCGAGGAGAGATCCGGTTCCGGCGCTCGTGGCGCCGACGGTTCCGCGTCGGTGACGAGTGGGGTGTCCTGCGCTCTCGCGGGCGCGTCCGAGCGAGCTCGGTCGTCCTCGGAGAGGTCGCCGAAGCGGGTCAACAACAAGGTGCTGGCCAGGGCCACCACGAACCCGGCCACCGCCAGCGGCGCGAACCCGTCGCGTGTGTGATCGCCGAGGGAGAACAGTCCGACCGCGGCCGGGAAGATCGTCTGCCCGAGGATCGTGCCTGCCGAGGCCGCCACCACGGACTCGCGCTGGAACGCCGTGTTCAGGAACAACAGCGCGCACAGACCGGCGACGGGCATCGCCCACAGCGTCGGCTGACCGACGAGCACGGAGGGCGAGAAGCTCGGGAGCACGCGGCTGCACAGATTGACCAGGCCGAAGGCGAACCCGGCCAGCAATCCCAGCGCAGCAGCGTTCCACCGACCGGGCAGCCGCGAGGCGCCCACCCCGAGCAGCGCGATCACCGCCACCGAGCCCAGCAGCCCGAAGTGCAGGGCCGTGCTGCCGTGTTCCGGGCTCTGCGAGGCCGCTGAGACCCCGAGCGCGCCCAACCCGGCGCAGACCCCGAGCACCGCGACCAGCTCGGTGCGCCGCAGCCGGGTCCCGAGCACGTACCACGCCACCAGGGCGGTCACGGCCAGGTTCGCCGCGACCACGGCCTGCACGAGGAACACCGGGAGCACCCGCAGCGCGATGGTCGCGGCGGCGAACGAGCACAGATCGAGCGCAAGGCCGGCGATGAAGCGCCATCGCCGGAACAGGTCGAGCACCAGCCCGGCCCGAAGTCCGCGACCCTCGTCCGAGATGGAACGGGCAGCCAGGGCCTGCAGCACGGCTGCGCACCCCGCACATACCGACCCCAGCAGGATGATCAGCAGGCCCCACCACACGCCGCACCACATCCCTCAACGACCGCCGTGCGTTCCGAGGCTCGCATCGGTGCCGATACGCCCGCCAGAGGGGTCACGCTACGACCTCACGGACGCGATGTCGCTGATCGCTATGACCTCGAACCCGGCAACGTGAGATCCCGGGCCCGCCGACGGCGCCCGGGCACGTGACGCCGACCGCCTCCTCGAGCAGGAGCGTTCGGCACCGTCGACGGCCCGCGACGGAGGCGGCGACGTGCGAAAGGGTTCGGACGTCGAGCGCAGGTCCTCGGATGATCGTTTGCCGGCGCTTCGTGGGGGCCGGTGCGGGCTACGCTCTGCGGGCGTCGGGCGAGTTGATCCGGCGCGGGAGCGGGTGGGATCAGATGCGCGTGTCGAGTCTCGTATGGCAGCGGGGCTTCGTGGGCCTGATGATGGTCGTGCTCGCGTTCCTGCTGGGGTGCGGCGTGTACGGGATGGCAGCCGTGGGCCCGCGGCCAGGACACCTCGGCGCGAACGCGGCGGCCGCATCCGCACCCGCACCCGCACCCGCACCGAGCGTCGCGTTCTCGCCGAGGTCCGGCGCCACCGACGTCCCACCCGATCAGCCGGTGGCCCTCGCCGCCGACCACGCTCGCCTGACCTCAGTGACGCTGCGCGCGGCGGACGGCACGTCGGTCGCCGGAACCGCCGGCGCCGACGGCCGTTCCTGGCGGGCGGGCGCCCCGTTGCGCTACGGCACCACCTACACCTGGAGCGGTCAGGCCGCCGGTGAGGGCGGCACGGTTCCGGTCGCCGGCTCCTTCAGCACCGTCGACCCGGCGACGACGACTCAAGCGCAGATCAACATCGGCGACGGGGAGTCGGTCGGGATCGCGGCGCCGATCATCGTGCAGTTCGATCACCACGTCACCGACAAGGCGGCCGCCGAGCGGGCCATGACGGTGCAGACCTCGATTCCGACCCCGGGATCGTGGGCCTGGCTCGACGACGACAACGGGGGCTCGCGCGCACACTGGCGACCGCAGAACTACTGGACGTCGGGCACGCAGGTGGCGGTGACCGTCCACCAGCTCGGAGTGAACGACGGCGACGGGGTCTGGGGCGCCCAGGACGTCACGAGCCGCTTCACCATCGGGCGGGCGCAGATCGTGAAGGCCGACGTGAACAGCCACCAGATGCTCGTCCTGCAGGACGGGAAGACCGTGATGGACTTCCCGGCCAGCTACGGCCTCGGCGAGGACCCGAACCGGAACACCACCAACGGTGTCCACGTCGTCATGAGCAAGGCACAGACCGTGCTGATGTCCAACCCGAAGTACGGCTACAACAACGTCCCGGAGCACTGGGCCGTACGCATCGAGAACAACGGCGAGTTCATCCACGCCAACCCGCTCACCGACGGCGTGCAGGGCTCGGAGAACGTCACCCACGGCTGCGTGAACCTGTCCACCGAGAACGCCCAGCAGTACTACGACACCGCGATCTTCGGCGACCCCGTCGAGGTCACCAACAGCCCGGTCCCGCTCACGTTGTCCGACGGCGACGTCGCCGACTGGACCGTGCCGTGGAACCAGTGGACCACGATGTCGGCGCTGACAGGACATGCATCGGGGTGACCGTCGCGCGGCGGGCCACAACCACCGCAGCGCCTCGATCGGCCACGCGTGACGTCACGATCGACTCTGTCGCCCCGGCGCCGTGGCCGGCCCCGGGGAGGTGCTCGTCCGCCGTGAGCCGTCGACCTCTGGTCGCCTCGGCCGAGGTGGTCAGGCTGGGATGGAGTCGAAGCGTCCTCTGAGGCGGCCGCGGATTTCCTGGGTGGGGGTTCCCGCGGTCAGTCCTTCTCCCAGCTCGGCGAAGAAGCCTTCCAGCCCGGCCGGGGTGACCAGGACCAGCGCGCGGGCGTCGGGGCTGGCGGTGAAGCCGTGGCGGGTGCCGCGGGGAATGAGTACCCAGCTGCCGGGTACGACCTCGATCTCTTCGTGGTCGAGGGTGAAGGTGAACGAGCCGTCGAGGACGTGGATGCACTCCTCGCGCTCACGGTGGACGTGCGGCGGCGGACTGGCCGCGTTGCCCCGCAGCTCGATCACCTCGAACCCGCCCCCGGTGTCGCGTCCGCTGATCTTGACCTGCCCCACCGACGGCAGCGTCCGGCCCTCGCCCGGCGCAACGACGAAGCCGGACTCGGGACGGGTGAGGCGCTGCTCGGTCATCGAAACCCCCTGTGATCGCCCTGACGTCAGTCGAGTGCTAAGTTGACAGTTTCACGTCTTCGTGGCACGCGAGTGACATTAGAGGCTCGGGGGAGTGGGGTCAACACCGATGGGTCGTGACAACCAGAAGCGCCGCACGCGGCGAGCTCTGGTCGAGGCAGCCGGCCGGCTGATCGCTGCGGGCGGGCGCCCGTCGGTGGCCGAGGCGGCCGAGGCGGCCGAGATCTCGGCGCGGACCGCTTACCGGTACTTCCCCAGTGCCGAGCAGCTCGCCGTGGAGGCCACCCTGGAGGCGACCCGTCAGAACATGGAGCTCTCGATCGAGTCGGGCCCGCCCGACGAGCCGGTGACCGACCGGGTGGACCGGCTCGTGGACGCGTTGCAGCAGATGACCCTGGACAACGAGACCCTGCTCCGTCAGATGATCAAATTCACCGTCGACCGCGACCCGATCGAACCCGGTGTGCCACCGCGCCCGGCGAGGCGACTGGAGTACGTCGAGCAAGCCCTCGCCCCGCTACAGGACCGCCTCGCCCCGGACGAGCTCGACCGCCTGACCTTCGCCCTCACCGTGACCATCGGCATCGAGTCCACCCTGGTGCTGCGCGACATCTGCGGGCTCGACTCCTCCGAAATCCTCGCCGTCCAGCACTGGGCCGCCCGCGCCCTGCTCAACGCCGCCGCACCCGGCTGAGCGACCCTCCGCTCCGACGAAGACCCCGGTCAGCGCCACCAAGGACGGGCGGCGATCATCTCTCCGGGTTGTGATCCACCTCCGCGCCGGATCCGTGGACTTCTGCGACTCGGTGACTGCGGCCGCCACGGTAGGCGCCGAACTGGGCGCGCTGGCCCAGATGCTCGTCAGCCAGCGCGATCGAGTACTCGCTACTCGGTGGGTGGTTTCCAGAAGTCCTGCGGCAGGGTCTGGACGCCTGTTGCGATGTCGTCCATCTCGGTGGCGATGGGCAGCAGGGCGGTGTGGACCGGATCGCCGGTGGCGGCGAGGCGACGGATCACGGTGGCTTGGAGGCCGGCTCTCTCGACGATGTGGCCGGCGAACCGCGCGCGATCGCTCTCGTAGCCGTAGGCGTCGAGCAGCAGGTGCAGGCGTCGCGAGCGGTCATCGGTGGCTCTGAAGCCGAGCGTGGCCGCGAACGCCGGGGTGAACAGCGGCACCCAGGTGATGGCGGTGAACGCGAGGTCGCGTTCTCGCGATGACGGTGCCGCGGCGTCCCAGTCGACGAACCCCACGAGCCGGCCCTGCTCGGCGACCGCGTTCCAGGGCGCGGCGTCCTGGTGGCCGACGATCAGGCCCGGCCGCCAGGAGTGTCCGGTGAACCAGACCGCGTCGGCCGGCGGGACGTAGTTCGCAGTGTGATCGTGCAGCCGGCGCAGCCAGTGCCCGACGTCGGTGAGCATCGTCGGCGACCACGCCCAGTCCGGCCAGGGAGACCGGTCGCCGACCGTCTCGCCGGGCAGGTAGGTCAGGACCTGCCGGTCGTGCTCATCGATGCCGCGGGCCTGCGGCGCCCCGACGAATCCCGTCAGTGCCAAGTGCTCCAGGAGCGCGTGTACCGCCGGCGTCGAGGCCACCCGGGGCTTGCGGACCGTGTCCGCCACCCGTCGAGCGCCGGTGATGCGTCCTCCGACCAGGACCGAGCCCTCGACCGACTCGGTCCGCTGCGCGGGATCGGGCTTGCTCGGCGACATGGGACCCCCTCCGCATCGACCACCAGGCCCGTCAGGACGACGCGCCCGGTCGGTTCGATATCTGAGCGAGCTAGTGAATAGCTCGCCAGGTAGGTTGAACCTCGTGGAGCACGGCGTCAAACCCTCGAGGAGCTATCGGTCCCCGAGGCGCCGGGCGCAGGCCGAGGCGACCCGGGCCTTGATCGCCGAGGCCGCCCGGACGTCGTTCGTGGCTCGCGGGTACGTCGCCACGACCCTGGCCGACATCGCCGCCGCCGCCGGGGTCGCCGTGCCGACCGTGAAGCTCGCGTACGGCACCAAGTCCGCACTCCTGCGTGCCGCATGGGACCGCGCCGTGTCGTCCGGACCCGACCCCCGTCCCCTCCACGAGCGGGAGTGGTTCGTCGACATGCTCGCCACCGAGGACCCTCGCGAGCACCTCCGTCTCAAGGTGCTCGGATCGGTGTCGATCAGTGCGCAGGTCGCTCCCCTGGTCGAGGTGATCAGGACAGCGAGCCAGGTGGACCCGGAGGTCGCGACCCTGTGGGAGCAGCTCCAGGGCGAGTCTCGCGACCTCCAGCGCCAGACCGTCCGAGCACTGCGCCGACTGGGCGCCCTCCGCGACGACCTGAGTGGAGAAGAAGCCGCCGACATGCTCTACCCCCTCAACCACGGGACCTATCACACCCTGGTCGGGCGTCTCGGCTGGCAGCCCGAGCGCTACCGCCGGTGGCTCACCGACACCCTCATCCAGCAACTGCTGCATTGACCCGCCTCCGGCGGATTCGAAGCAAGACGAGGCAGGCGTGGCGACGCAATCTCGCGAAGCAGTGATAGGGGATTGGCGCACGAGACAGAAGTGGGCACCGCTTTCGGATTCAGCCGATCACCTGGTGGCCGGCCCGGCGCAGCAGCTCAGACGCCTCGTCCTTCTGATTCACGGGGATCAGCAGGATGTCGCCGTCGAAGCTGGCCGCGACCCAGACGGGCACATTGCCTGCTGCGAGCGGCGCGACGATCGCAGCCAACATGCCGGTCGCGTCCGGTGGGTGCGCCTCGTCGCCATTCCACAGCGCCACCCAGGCGTCGTCGGCCGCATCGTGGCGTCGCATGCAAGCTCCGCCGTCGGGGCCGCGCACGACCGCCAGCACCTCGCCGTCACGGGCGACCTCGGCGTCCGGTCCCAGGCGCTCCAATACGTATCGACCCTCCAGCACCCGTAACGTCTGATGCTCAGCGACGGACACCAGCGCATCATGGCACACCGATCGCATCTGATGGTCGAGCGTCATGGGCAGTTCGTCAGCGGAACGACCCGGGCCGACAATTCAGGAGCCCGCAGGCTCGGGGAGTACTCAATTCCGTCGAGCCGCAGAATCGGGCTCGCTCACATCATCGTCGGTTGCTGTCGGGAAGCACGGTGCATCTGCTGCGGTCGCACGCGTCGGGCCTACCAGGGCGCAACAGTTGTGCCGCCCCACTCCTCGGGCGCCACGTCCCGCACTGTCCGGGTGAGCTCCCAGCGATGCCCGCCGACGTCCTCGACGACGCCGGCCCGCTCGCCGTAGGGGTGGGTCACGGGCTCCTGGCGCACCACAGCGCCGGCCTGCAGCGCCCGAGCGAACGCCGCGTCCACATCGTCGACCCGGAGCTTGATCTCATGAGTGACCACCTCGGGGGCCGGAGGGCCCCGGTCGCCGCCGTCGTCGGCGACGACCATCGCGCCGTCGGCGCCGACTCGCATCTGCGAGCGGTGCGCGTCACCGATCCGCACCCGCTCGGAGAAGCCGAATGCAGCCTCCAGGAACGCCACGGCGGCACGGACGTCGCGATAGACCAGCACAGGGGTGACCGTCGGCGGCGGCGCGGAACGGTTCGTCGTCACCGCGCCGACGCTACTCAACCGGGCCCCCCGATCCCCACACGCTCGCGGTCCTGGACGGCCTGAGCCGCAGCGAGAGTTCGCGTTCGCGGAGGACTCCCGGTGGCGCGAGGATTTCCACGACGAGCTCGGGGCCGACGCAGGCCGGTGGTCGCGGTCTCCGGACGACGACGGCGCGGAGCTCGCCGAGGACACCGGCGCGGTGTTTGTCGATGCCGGCATCGGGGTTACGCGCTTCGATCACGGCGGGAGGGGACCCATCGATGGCGACGTCGGCGTACGAGCGTGTCGACGAGGTGACATCGGCTGCCGCTCCGGAGGACCTCCTCTGCCGCACGCGTGGAGCGGTGGTGGCCGTTGCCACCATCCTGGCGCCCGTGGTCCTCGTCGTCGGGGGCCTGATCGCCGCGGCCGCGCAGCCGCCGGGGTCGTACGACCCGGTCGGGCAGACGGTCAGCACGCTGGCGGGGCGGGGCGCCACCGACCGGTGGATCATGACCGCGGTCCTGGCGGCGATGGGCGTCATCTACCTGTTCGTGGCGGTCGCGGTGCGCGAGGTTTCGCGCACCGCGCGGCTGGTTATCGGCGTCGGCGCGGTGGCCGTGATCGTCGCGGCCCTGGCCGCCCAGCCGGTGCACGGCAGCTC
>JAVXWR010000395.1:0-2748 GCA_032230725.1 Actinomycetota bacterium | reverse complement strand
CCCGGCCCTCGTCGACGGGCAGGACGTCGCGGTTCGGGACGCCGTGCTCGGTCAGCCAGCGGTCGCCGCTCTCGGCCTCCGAGAACTGGTCGCCCTGCGCCGACCCGCCCACGGTGACGATCCGGGGCGCGACCCCCTGCTGGTAGAGCGTGAGCGCGTGCTCCAGGCGGGCCTCGAGGACCGGGGACGGCCGGCCGTCGTACTGGGCGGCGCCGAGCACGAGGATCATGTCGGTGGGCGTGCGCTCGTCGACGCGCCCGAGCTCCCACACCCGGAACGCGGTGCCGCCGACGAGCAGCAGGCCGACGACGAGGGCGCCGACGACGACACGGGGCGCCCACGTGAGGGCGGCGCGGGGGCGGCTGTGGGTCCGGACGGGTGCCGTTCCACTCCGGGTCATGCGCCGATCTGCCCCCGCCCGACCGAGAGCGCGGCGGGTTGGCGGCCGCTGCGGACGGCGACGACCTCGGCGACGATCGACACCGCCGTCTCCGCCGGGGTGCGCGCCCCGAGGTCGAGGCCCACGGGCCCGTGGATGCGGGCGAGGTCGGTCTCGGCGACGCCGGCGGTCAGGAGGCGCTCGCGCCGCGCGGCCTGGGTGCGCCGGGAGCCGAGCGCGCCGAGGAAGCCGCGCCCGTGGCGCAGCCCGGCGAGCAGGGCGGCGTCGAACCCGGGGTCGTGGTCGAGCAGGACCAGCACGTCGGCATCGGTGAACGCGGCGACGGCGGCGGTGGTCTCCTCGATCGTGCTGACCTGCCCGTAGCCCCAGCCGAGGACACCGGCCTGGGCCGCCAGGGCCTCGGCGATGGCACCCGCCCCGGCGACGAGCAGCGAGGGCACCGGTACCCAGAGGTCGACGAGCACGTCGGTGCCCGCGAGCTCGGTGCGGTCGGTGGCGGTGGCGCCCCGGCGCAGCAGGCCGCGGACGTGGGTCAGCGCGGCGTCGTCGAGCTCGGCGGACCCCAGCGAGCCGTGGACGCTGTCGAGCTCGGGGCCGGTTGCGGCGAGCGCGCGGGACCCGTCGGCGGTCGAGATCAGCGCGGCGGGGACGCCCTGGCCCAGCGCGGCGCCCAGCGCGTGCGCCGGGTCGGCCTCGAGGGGGTGCGCGAGCAGCGTGGCGCCGCCGGCGCACGCGAGTCCGGCGGCCACCGCGTCGTCCTCCGCGACGTGCGCCTCCCCGGTGGCGGGCGCGGTGAGCGCGTGGCGCGCGAGGTCGGCCGCGGGGGCGTCGAGCGCGCCGCGCAGCAGGTCCCCGCCGAGGACGACCTCACCGAGGAGCGTCCCCCGGGCGGCCAGCAGCTGGCCGGGCTCGACGGTGCCGAACCCGTGGCGTGCCAGGACCCGGACGACGCTGACGGGCGCCGCCGGGTCGTCTCCCCCGGCCAGGACCTCACTCAGCCGACTCACACCACCAGGGTAGGCGGTGGTTCCGATCGTGCTCGGCGTCCGGGGCCGGCCGGTCCCCCCACGTCAGAAGAGTCCCCCTATCGGCGTGCTCAGTTGCATCACAGGCACACTGGACGTCCGAAAATCGACTTCCACGACCGGGCCGTCGATCGACCACGCCGTGGAGCGCGGCCGCCCGCCGAGGGCGACGATGCGGCCGTGACGCCGAACACCAGCGGTCGACCCAACCGCGTCGCGCCCGACGGGTCCACCCACGCCGTCGCCGACCGCGGCCGGTTCTGGGGCAACCGGGGCCGGTTGCTGAACGCCCACGGCGAGGTGGCCCGCCACCATTCGGGCCGCAACTGGATCGTCTGCGTGCTCGAGTTCCACGGCCGGCACCGCACGCAGTGGCAGCCGAACCGCCTCACCGAGCTGTACTTCCTCGACGAGCCCACCGCCCTCGCGGCCGGCCACCGCCCGTGCGGGGAGTGCCGCTACCGCGACTACCGGCGCTTCACGGCCGCCTGGGCGCTCGCCCACCCCGACGACCCGCCCGGGGCCCGGGAGATCGACCGTCGCCTGCACGCCGACCGGCTCGACGCCGACGGCCGGCAGCGCACTCACCGGGAGGCGCTGTCGGGTCTCCCGGACGGCGCGATGGTCGCGGAGGCGGGCGGGTGGTGGCTGGTCGAAGGTGCCGCGCTGCTCCCGTGGTCGTTCGGCGGCTACGGCGACCCCCGGCCCCGGTCGGGGTTCCCGGACGCCGTCACCGTGCTGACCCCGCGGTCGACCGTGGCCGCACTGCGCGCCGGCTACCGGTGCGCTCCGCGCTCGTGAGCAGAAAGTGCGGCTATACCCGCATTTTCTGCTCACGAGGCGGAGCCACCTAGCAGCCGATGAGCCGGGCCGCCAGGTAGCCCTCGAGCTGGTCGAGCGCCACTCGCTCCTGGGTCATCGCGTCCCGGTGCCGGACCGTCGCCGCGTGGTCCTGCAGCGAGTCGAAGTCGACCGTGACGCAGAACGGCGTCCCGATCTCGTCCTGGCGCCGGTAGCGACGCCCGATCGCCCCGGCGTCGTCGAAGTCGACGTTCCAGTGCTGCCGCAGCGTCGTCGCGACCTCACGGGCCACCGGCGAGAGGTCGGCGTTGCGCGAGAGCGGCAGCACGGCCGCCTTGACCGGCGCGAGGCGGGGGTCGAGGCGCAGCACCGTCCGCTTGTCGACGCCGCCCTTCGCGTTCGGGGCCTCGTCCTCGGTGTAGGCCTCGAGCAGGAACGCCATCATCGGGCGCCCGACGCCGGCCGCGGGCTCGATGACGTAGGGCCGGTACCGGGAGTCGGTGGCCTGGTCGTAGTAGGACA
>JAVXWR010000359.1:0-2814 GCA_032230725.1 Actinomycetota bacterium | reverse complement strand
ATGGCGCGGCGCCGCGGCGGGCTGCGCCCCGACCGGTGGGGGGCCTGGCGGGACGACGCCTCCGACGACTCCGACGACAACCTCGACGACTGGGACGACGAGGACCCCGACCTCGACGAGACCTGGGACGACGACGAGGACGGCTGGGACGACGCCGGGGCCGACGAGCGCGGCGGGGAGTTCGCCGACGTGCCGGTCCCGCGTCGCCGGGGGCGCCGGCTGCCCTTCGCCCGACGTCGGGCCCTCCCGGCCGGACGATAGGGCCGGGTCCAGTCCGCGCCCCCGCCCGCCCCCGGCCCGCTCCGGGCCCCTGCCCGTGATCATCAGCACACGGGGCAGGTTCTGCCCGACCGAACCATGCGCCACGTGCCCCTCGACGTTGGCGGGAACCGGCGGTCGGCCGCGGCCGTCCGATCATCGTGGGAGTCGACGTCCTGCCCGGCTGGCTCGAGGCGCTGGGCCTGCCGCCGCCGACGGTGCTCGTCACGGTGGCCCGGGACGACGGAGCGCTGCCCGACGGCGCCGACCGGATCTGGTGCGTGGTGTCCGGGCCCGAGGGCTGGGACGTCTACTGGGCCGAGGACGGCACGCGCCTGTCGTGGACCCGCTTCGACGAGGAGTCGAGCGCCTGCCTGCACCTGTTCGGCCGGCTGGCCTGGACCCAGATGATGCGCGGCGCCCTGGGCCCGAGCCGCAACCCCTGACCGGGCCGGCGCAGCCGAGTCCGGCTCAGCGCCCGACGAACCCCAGCACCGCGTCGTGCAGGCGCCCGTTGGTGGACAGCGCCTCGCCGCCGTCGATCCGGTCCACCCCCGCGAAGTCGGTCAGCCGCCCCCCGGCCTCCCGCACGACGACGGCGGGCGCGGCCAGGTCCCACGCGCTCGCGCCGGGCTCGACGGCGGCGTCGAGGAGCCCCTCCGCGACGAGCACGTGGTGGAAGAAGTCGCCGAACGCCCGGCTCTCCCAGGTCTCACGGGTCAGAGCCAGCCAGCTGTCCTGGGCGCCGATGCTGCGCCAGTACTCGAGGTCGGTGGTGGACACGTAGGCGTCGGCGAGGTCGGACACGGCCGAGACCCCGAGCGGGGCCGCGTCGACCCCGCACGCGACGTCGGAGGTGAAGGCCCCCATCCCGCGCGCGGCCCACCAGCGCCGCCCCAGTGCGGGGGCGCTCACGACGCCCACCGTCGGCGAACCCTCCGAGACCAGCGCCAGCAGCGTCGCGAACACCGGGACCCCGCGGGAGTAGTTCTTGGTGCCGTCGATGGGGTCGACGATCCAGTGCCTCGCGGTGCCGTCCCCGCCCACCCCGCCGCCCCGCTCCTCGCCGAGCACCGCATCGTCGGGCCGTTCCGCGGCGAGCAGCCGGCGGACCTCGTCCTCGCAGGCCACGTCGGCGTCGGTGACCGGGGTGCGGTCGGGCTTGCGGTCGACCTGCAGGTCGCTCGCCCGGAACCGGCCGAGGGTCACCACGTCGGCGGCGTCCGCGATCCGGCGGGCGAGGTCCAGGTCGGCGGCGAGTGCGGACGCGTCGGTCACGGCGCGCATCCTGCCAGGGGCGAGCGGAGCGACGGGGGCTGGCGAGGGGCGAGCGGAGCGACGGGGGATGGCGAGGGGCGAGCGGAGCGACGGGGGGGACGACGCCGTCGGCTCCGCGCGGCCGCACGGAGATCACGCATTTCGCGGACTACGCTCCTGCACATGACCACCGTGCTGCTCGTCGAGGACGACGCGGCGATCGCCGGGCCGCTCTCTCGCGCGCTGACGCGCGAGGGCTACGAGGTCGACGTCATCGACGACGGGCCGAGTGCCGTGACTCGGGCCGGCGACGGCGAGGTCGACATCATGGTCCTCGACCTCGGCCTCCCCGGCATGGACGGGCTCGAGGTCTGCCGTCGGGTCCGGGCGGGCAAGCCGGACCTGCCCGTGCTGATGCTGACCGCGCGCACCGACGAGGTCGACTTCGTCGTCGGGCTCGACGCCGGGGCGGACGACTACGTCGGCAAGCCCTTCCGCCTCGCCGAGCTGCTCGCGCGCGTCCGGGCGCTGCTGCGCCGCCGCGCGCCGGAGATCCTCGACGCGGGCGGGGTGCGGATGGAACCGTCCGCGCGCCGGGTGCTCGTCGACGGCGTCGAGGTGGGCCTGGCGAACAAGGAGTTCGAGCTGCTGCGGGTGCTGCTCGCGCACGCCGGGCAGGTCGTGTCCCGCGAGGAGATCCTCCGCGAGGTCTGGAACGACCCGGAGATGAAGACCTCCAAGACGCTGGACATGCACATGTCCTGGCTGCGCCGCAAGCTCGGCGACACCGACGGCGGCCCCACCTCCGGCAAGCGCATCTCGACGGTGCGTGGGGTCGGGTTCCGCTTCAACACCTGAGGTCTGACCCGTGCGCCGGCGCATCCTGATCTCGACCCTGCTCGTCGTCGCGATCACCGTGACCGTGCTCGGCGGCCCGTTGGCCATCACCACGTGGCGCCTCGTGGAGGACTTCACGCACGCCGAGCTGGCCGGCCGGCTCCGGCAGGTCGTCAACACCCTCGACACCCAGGCCCAGTCCGACCGCGCGGTCGACCTCGCCGGAGTGGCGATCGCGGTCCCGCCGGGCGGGTCGCTCGTCGTGCGGACCGCGCGCGGGATCAGCGCCATCGGCGACACCACCGACCCGACGCAGGTCGCCGAGACGCTGCCGTTCGGGCTCAACGGCTCCGCGGTGATCTCCGAGCCCGCCGCCGAGATGCGCTCGCGGCAGCTGCAGGCCACCGCGCTCGTGCTCTCCGCGGTCCTGCTCTCGGTGGCCGTCGGCGCGATCGTCGCGAC
>JAVXWR010000098.1:0-6221 GCA_032230725.1 Actinomycetota bacterium | reverse complement strand
TCGGCCAGGAACGGCGTGGCCCCCATCCCGTGGGCGGTCACCGCCGCCGCGCGCAGGCAGGCCGTGACCTCGGAGGACGGTCGTCGCGCCCCGGTCAGCAGCGCGTCGGCCCGGCGCAGCTGGGCGTACGCCGCCGGGTAGGGGTTGAGCAGGGCGCTCCACCGCTCGGCGACGTCGCGCCAGGCCTGCGGGTCCGACGCGCCCTGCACCCGCCCGAGTTCCGCCCGGCACATGCGGGTGTAGGCGACGACGGTGCGCCGCAGCGCCGGCACGATCGTCGGGACCCGCCGCTCGAGGTCCCGCAGGAGCGCCAGCAGCCGGGCGACGGCGGCGGGATCGCGGTCCCCGAGCGCGGCGGCCTCGGCCTCCGCGCGCAGCCCGTGCCAGAGCAGGGGGGCGACCAGGAAGACGTCCTCGGGGTGCTTGGCGACGAGCTCGAGCCCGACGGCCACCACGGCCCGGGCCTCCCCGGGGCGCCCCCGCCAGATCTGCAACCCGGAGCGCAGCGTCACCAGCGGTACCTGCCGGCGGTCCCCCGCGGTCGCCGAGAGCAGTTCCACCGCGCGCATGTCCTCGTCGGCGGCGCCGAACTCCCCGCGCCCGACCAGCAGCCGGACCCGCGCGAGCCGGACCTCGAGCGCCTCGGCGCCCGTCGGGCGCAGCGCCCACGCCTCGTCCACCGCCTCCTGCGCCTCGGCCCAGCGCCCGAGGCGGAAGAGCCCGTTCGCCGCGATGGCCAGCAGGCTGACCCCGAAGCTGCGGGCCAGGCCGAGCTCGCGCATCCGGGCGATGCCCTGGCGGGCGAGCTCCACGCCCTCGGCGATCTCGCCCAGCGGCCCGGCCAGCAGCTCGGCCCAGTGCAGGTACGCCCGGCCGATCCCCAGGGCGTCGGCGACCCGCTCGGCGACGGCGAGGCCCTCGGCGACGGCCGCCAGCCCGGCCTCGGGGTTCTCCCGGTAGGCGAGCGCGAAGCCGAGGGTGACCAGCATCGGGACCTGCTCGGGGTCGTCCCCGCCGACCCGGGAGAGCGTCAGGGCCCGGTCCGCCTGGTCCTGGGCCTCCCGCACGTCGCCGTCCGCGAGCAGCGCGTCGGCCCGGACGGCGTGCAGGGCGGCCAACTGCCGGGCGCGGGGCACGTCGGCCCGCGGGTCCGGCCGGACCGCCTCGGTCAGCGAGGCCTCGAGCCGGCGCACCGGGTCCGCGTCGAGCGCGTCGACCGCGTCCGCGGGGCGGCCCGCGTCGAGCAGGTAGCGCCCGAGCCGCGTCGCGAGGGTGATCTCGGAGCGGGGGTCGAGGCGCTCGAGCAGGCCGAGGGCCGCGTCGTGCTCCCCGGCCAGCTGCGCGACCTCGGCGGCCCGGCTGATGAGGGCCTCCCGGTCCTCGCGGTCGTCGTCGCGGTCGTCCTCGCGGGCGGGCGATCCGGCGGGGCGCGCCCCGCCGCGCCCCGAGGTCAGCGCGCGCCGCACCGGGCCCGCCCCGATCGCCCGCCGTCCGGTCAGTTCGAGGACCCGCGTCCACTGCCGGTGCGCGCCGCCGTAGTCGCGCATGCGCTCGGTGACCCGGGCGGCGACGGTGACGGCGTGCACCGCCGAGCCCGCGTCGCCGGTGGCGTACCAGTGGTGGGCGCGGCGCAGCACGAGGTCGGTGCGGACGTCGGCCGACCCGAGTGCCTCCCACGGGCGCGCCTCGGCCGGGAGCTCGTCGAGCAGGCGGTCGAGCGCGAGCGCGTAGCGCCGGTGCAGCTCCCGGCGCTCCCCGGGCATCAGCTCCCCCGCGACCACCTCGCGGATGAGGCCGTGACGCAGCGCGTAGCCCTCGGAGGCGGCGTCGACGACGACGAGCGCGGCCGTGCGCGCCTCCCGCAGCGCGGCCACCAGGGCCGGCTCGGAGAGCCGCACCACCTCGGCGAGCAGGCGGTGCGGGACCGGCTCCTCCCCGAGCGCCACCGCCTGCAGGACGGCGCCCGCTGTCGCGCCGAGGGTCGCGACCCGCCCGAGCACCAGGTCGCGGAGCGCACCGGACAGGGCCTCGTCCTCGCCGGAGCCGACCGCGCGCAGGGTCTCCGCGACGATGAACGCGTTGCCTCCGGATCGCTGCCACACGCGGTCGACGAGGTCCGGGTCGTCCCCCGAGGTCGCCGCGACGAGGCGGCGGACGGTCCCGCGGTCGAGGGGGCCGAGATCGCGCACGACCGCCCGCGGATGGCGACCGAGCTCGGCCACCAGCATCCGCAGCGGGTGCCCGGCCGGGAGCGCCTCGGGCCGCATCGTGAGCACGACGAGGACCGGCTCGCGGTGCAGGTGCGCGGCGAGGGTGACGACGACGTCGCGGGTCCAGCGGTCCGCCCAGTGCAGGTCCTCGACGGCGACCAGGACGGGAGCCGCCTCGGCGAGCGCGGTGAGCACCCGGCGGACCAGCTCCAGACCCTGGGCCCCCGGGTCGAGGGCCTGCTCGGGCGCCGGATCCAGGAGGGCGGGCAGCTCCGCCGTGAACGGGGCGAGCGCGGTGCGGGCGTCGGGCGCGGTGCGACCCTGCGGCGGCGCGGCGAGCAGGCCCCGCAGCCCCGAGATCAGCGGCCAGAAGGGCAGCTGCTCCCCGACGTCGATCGCCGCCCCGGCGATCACGAACGCCCCGTCGGCCTCGGCGTGCTCGACGATCCGCTGCAGCAGCCGGCTCTTGCCCGCTCCGGCCTCGCCGCGCAGCAGCACCGTCGCCGGGTGCCCGGAACGGACGTCGCGCCACGAAGCGAGCAGCGCGTCGAATTCGGCGCGACGCCACGGTTCTCGGTCCGTCGCGTCCACACCGGTCACGAGCAGGACGCTAGAGCCGTGGTCACACCCCGTCCAGGCGTCCGGGAACCGTCGAACCGTCTCTAGTCACTTCTACCGATGGCGACCGGTTCGACGCCCCGCGGAGTCTCGCTCTCGAATTCGCGGCCGGCGACGACGACGCCGAGGAGCGCGGCCGCGTGCGCAATTCGTGGGGCTCGGACCAGGGCCAGGCGATGCGACGTCTGCTGTCGAGCCGTGCGCCGGCCAGAGCCGAACCTGCGCGCGGCGCAAACACTCCGGCCGACGTCGGGCAGGACTCTGGCCGAACCTGCGCGCGGCGCAAACACTCCGGCGGAGGCCGGGTACGACTCTGGCCGAACCTGCGCGTGGCGCAAACACTCCGGCGGA
Source organism: Actinomycetota bacterium (assembly GCA_032230725.1). GTDB lineage: Bacteria > Actinomycetota > Actinomycetes > Mycobacteriales > Pseudonocardiaceae > Actinomycetospora. Next base: position 3,042 of record JAVXWR010000098.1, on the reverse strand, counting down.
GGCCGGGTGCGACCCTGGCCAGACCGACGCGCGACGCACAGATCCGGCTCGGCCTCGCGCCGACCGGGACGAGCGGGTGCGCCTCGAGGCGCCGACGTGTGCGCGACGCGCAGGTGCGGCCAGGCTCGGACCCTGGGCGGCCGAGATGTGTGCGCCGCGCGCAGATCCGCCCGGAGTCGTACGCCTCGACGGCAGGAGTGTGTGCGCAACGCGCAGGTCGTGAGCGAGGCGATGGTGACGACGAGGGCGCGGGGCCGGACCTGGGCCTCCTCACCGAGGCCGGTGAGCAGGCCACCCGCGTGGGCAGAATCCGCGCACAGTTGCGGAATTTTGTTTCTCCCCCACGACGGCGCGCACTACTCGCGAGTACGCGCGACGAATTCCTCCTTCTGCGAGCACTCTTCCTCGTGCGGCGTCCGCGCCTGGGCCGTTCGGCGTCGTTTGCCGCACTCTCCGAGAAGGGGATTCCTGCGGTAACCGACCCGGGCATGGGGAAGGACCTGATGGACAACGGACGGATCGCTGCGGCGGTCGTCGGCGGCTACCTGTTGGGCCGCACGAAGAAGATGAAACTCGCCATCATGGTCGGCGGGGCGTTGATGGGGAAGAAGGTCCCGACCGACCCCGCCCAGCTGCTGAAGCTGGCCGGCTCGGTGGTCGACAGGTCCCCGGAGCTCCAGCGGCTCGACGCCGCGGTCCGGGGCCGGCTCATGGAGGCGGGCAAGGACGCGGCCCTCTCGGTGGCGAGCTCGCGCATGGAGGCGTTCACCGACTCCCTGGTCAGCCGGGTCGAGAACCTCGGCCGGCCGACCGGCGACGTCGGGGCGGGCGGGGAGCCCGAGGACGCCGAGTTCGAGGACGTCGAGGACCACGCGTCGAGTGCGCGCAACGGGTCGGCGGCGCGGAACGGCTCGGGTCGACCGACCCGGCGGACGGAGGCGGCGCATGACTGAGACGACCGAACGACCCGTGGACGAGGAGGAGCTCGACCCCGAGCAGGACCTCGACGACGGAGCCGAGGCGCCCGAGGCCGACGCCGACTCCGAGGCGGCGGGTGACGGTGACGCCGAGGCCGCCGGTGACGGCGGCGGGGGCGGCGGTGGTGGCGCCCGCGGCAAGTTCAAGTTCATGAACATCTTCGAGACGCAGGACGTGGGCGTCCCGCTGCGCGTCGCCTACGACCAGTGGACGCAGTTCGCCGACTTCCCGAGCTTCATGAAGAAGCTCGAGACGGTCAACCAGGAATCCGACGAGAAGTCGACCTGGACCGCGAAGGTGTTCTGGTCGCGCCGTTCGTGGGAGACGACGATCCGCGAACAGATCCCGGACAGCCACATCGTCTGGGTCTCCTCCGGGGCCAAGGGACGCGCCGACGGGTGTGTGTCCTTCAGCGAGCTCGCGCCCAACCTGACCCGGATCGTGCTGATCCTCGAGTACTACCCGCAGGGCCTCTTCGAGAAGACCGGCAACCTCTGGCGGGCCGTCGGCCGGCGCGCGCGGCTCGAGTTCAAACACTTCTGCCGCACCGTCATGATGGACACGCTCCTCAACCGCGACGACCTCGAGGGCTGGCGCGGCGAGATCCGTGACAGCGAGGTCGTGAAGACCCACGAGGAGGCGATGGAGGAGGAGCAGGCGGCCGGCGAGGACCCCGAGGGCGAGTTCGACGCCGAGGGCGAGGCGGCCGACGACGACCTCGAGGACGCCGAGGACCTCGACGAGACCGAGGACGCCGAGGAGCTCGACGAACCCGAGGACGTCGACGACACCGAGGACGTCGAGGATGTTGGGGCTGCCGAGGACCAGCCGGTCGAGAACACCGAGGCGGACGAGCCCGAGCCCGCACCGAAGCGCTCGCGGCGTCGGCAGCAGACCCCGGCCTGACCGAACGGCAGGGGTGGGTCCGACCGCGGTCGGACCCGCCCCTCCCCCTCGTCCTGGAGGATGCGCAGCGTGACCGTCAGTCAGGGCCAGGGGGCCGGCAACGTCCGGAAGTCGCCGCAGGGCGGGCTCGCCGAGGTCCTCGACCTGATCCTCGACAAGGGCCTGGTGATCGACGCCTTCGTCAAGGTGTCGGTCGTCGGCATCGAGCTCATCACGATCGACGCGCGGATCGTGGTGGCGAGCGTCGACACCTACCTGCGGTTCGCCGAGGCCACCAACCGCCTCGACCTGCACGAGAAGGGCGGCAAGGGGATCGACGAGTTCGTGGCGAGCACGACCGAGAACGTCATGCACGGGGGCGCCAAGGGCATCACGAAGGGCGCGCTCGACGCCGTCCACGAGACGTGGCGCGAGGTCCGAGGCAAGGACGACGACGGGCGAGCGCCCCGCCGGCGCAAGCGCACCTCCTGACGGCTCAGGTGCCGGAGAGCGCGGCGTCGCGGAAGCGCTCCAGCTCGGAGCGGGTGTCGGGCCCGCACGGCTGGAAGACGATCTCCGTCACGCCGTGCGCGGCGAGGTCGTCGACCCGGCGACGGACCTCGTCGCGGGTCCCGCTGATCGTCACGTCGGGGAGGATCGAGGCGCCCCCGGCGTCCCAGGCCGCGCGGTCGGCATCGTTGATCTCGACGCAGTGCCCGGAGTGCACGGCGAGGTGGCGCTGCGCCTCGGGCGTCTGCTCGACGGTGCCCAGCCAGGCGTCGCCCCCGGGCAGGCTCCGCACGGCGTCGGTGCCGGCGTACTCGTAGGCACCGTGGTAGGCGAGTGCCCAGCCCGGGCCGCCCGCAGCTCGTGCGTGCTCGGAGTCCGGCGCCTCCCCCTCGTCGAGCACCGTGCCCCACGCCAGGTACGGCACCCAGGAGTAGTCGCGCAGGAAGTCCGGCAGCTGCAGCGTCGCGAAGAGCCCGTCGCCGAGCTCGCGGGCCACCGCGTTCCCCTTCGGCCCGAGCGCCCCGACCAGCACCGGGACGTTCACGGGCCGCGCCGGCGCGTGCCCGTCGGGGTGGAGCATCTGCATCTGCGCGCCCTCCCACTCGACGACCTCGCCGCGCAACAGGCCCCGGAAGGCGCGGATGTAGGCGTCCATGAACGCCCACGTGA
>JAVXWR010000180.1:0-6106 GCA_032230725.1 Actinomycetota bacterium | reverse complement strand
TCCTGGGCTTCGCCGCGATCGCCACCGGTCTGTTCTCGCTGCTCCTGGCGCTCTCCGAGGGGGAGTCCTGGGGGTGGACGTCGTACCCGGTGCTCATCCTGTTCACGGTGGGCGGGCTGTGCCTCGCGCTGTTCGTCGTGATCGAGCTCGAGGTCGACCAGCCGATGCTGAACGTCCGCGTGTTCAAGTACTGGGCGTTCACGAACTCGTTGATCCTCATCGGGGTGCTCTCGGTGGGCCTGTTCGGGGTGTTGTTCTTCATCCCGCTGTTCCTGCAGCAGACCCAGGGGCTGGGCGCGTTCGACACCGGCCTCCTGCTGCTCCCGCAGGCGCTCGTCATGGGCGTGCTCATGCCCGTGGCGGGACGGATCTACGACCGGTTCGGCCCCCGCTGGCCGGCGGTGATCGGCCTGTCGATCCTCACCATCGGCACCTGGATGCTGCGCGACCTCTCGGTGACCTCGTCGTGGACCGACCTGCGCTGGATCCTGATGTTCCGGGCCATCGGCATGGGACTGGCGATGATGCCGATCATGACCGGCGGGATCTCCGCGGTACCCCCCGACCAGGTCAGCGGGGCGAGCGCGTTCAACAACGTCACCCAGCGGACCGCGGCGGCCATGGGGCTCGCGGCGCTCACCGCGCTGCTGGGCAGCCGGCAGGCGCAACAGCTCGCCGACACCGGCGGGATGATGGGCCTGACGACGGGCGGGACGAGCGGGGCGGGGGCCTCGACCGCCGCGGCCGCCGCGTCCGGCGCCTCCGCGGCGCCCGGGGCGAGCGGCGGGATGTCGCCGATGCTCGAGCACTACATGACCTACACGCAGGCCCAGGCGAGCGCCTTCACCACCGCGCTGGACAACCTCATGATCGTCACCTCGGTGCTCACGGCGATCGGGGTCGTGCTCGCGCTCTTCCTGCGCAACGGCCCGGCGCCGAAGACCGGGGGACCGGCCGTCGTCGAGGCCTGACAACCGGCTCGGGCGGCACCGTCAGGCCGGAACCTGCTCGTCGGGCTCGGAGATGCGCGGGAGGCCGCGGAGCGCTCGATGCTCGCGGCCGTGGTCGCGCACCAGGCCCGTGACGCGACCGTCGTAGCCGCGGGTCCGCAGGAAGCGCGCGCCGTCGAGCGGGTGGAAGCCGGTCCGGGCGACGACGGGAGATCGGCCGACGTCGTGCAGGACGGCCGCGATCAGGAGCGGCTCGCGGTCCACGTTGGGGAGCGCCGCGAGCCTCGTCGCCTTGCGGGCGACCGCCTGGCTGTGGAGCCAGCGGTCGGGCAGGTGCTCGGCGAGGGTCAGCTCGGCCAGCGCCCGGGCGTCGGCGAACGAGGGCACCAGGCGGACGCTACCGATCAGTCGATCGACGGGAGGCCCGCGGTGTGCTCGGTGAAGAGCCGGGCGAGCTCGGCCTCGACCCGCCCGCGCACCGTCGGCTCCTCGATGTGGAGCTCGGCGAGGACGTCGTCGGCGATCCCGCCGGTCCCGAACAGCCCGAGCAGGAGGTGCTCGGTCCCGACGAAGCCGTGACCGAACTCGGTGCTCACCTCGGCACCGCGATCCAGGGACCGCTTCGCCCGCGGCGTGAAGGGGATGCGCGCGGGCGGCGCGGCCTCCTCCCCGGGGTGCAGCTTCGCGCGGGTGGCCGCCCCGACGTCGGCGTCGGTCAGCTCGGCGAGGACCTTCGCCCCGAGGCCCTCGGACTCGCCCAGGATGCCGAGCAGCAGGTGCTCGGTGCCCACGAAGTGGTTGCCCCGCTGCCGCGCGACCTCCTGGGCGCCGACGACGACGCCCCGGGCCCGCTGGGTGTACCGCGCGAAGCGTGATCGGCTGCTCTGCTGGGCGGCCTGTTTGGTGACGCCGAGGGCCTCGCCGATCGACGCCCACGACGCGCCCGCCTCCTTGGCGCGCGAGACGAAGTAGCCGACGAGCTGCTCGCCCGCCTCGGCGAGGGTGTACGCCCTCGTCTGGGCTTCGCGGACCCGTTCGACCGGGCTCGCCTCGGGAGTGTGGGCCTCGACCTCGGCGATCAGCTCGCCGACGCTGACGGTGGTGCTCATGCGTCAATCTTGGCTTGACCACAAGCGAGTGTCAATCCCAGGTTGACCCTATCGGGGCAAGGGGTGTTCGGGCCGTCGGTCACGCGAGCCCGAGTTGGCGGAGCAGCCCGAGCTCGTCGAGGCGGGTCCACCACTCCACGATGAGGCCGTCGCGCAGGCGGTAGATGTTGGTTCCGGGCACGACGAGCGTCTTGCCCGTGGGCGCGACCCCCATGAGGTCGCCGCGGTGGGTGCCCGACGCGGTGAACCGCTCGGCGACGAGGTCGTCCTCCGCGACGAGCAGGTCGAGGTCGCTGTGCCAGTCCGGGAGCGCCGCCCGGAACATCGCGGCCATCCGGCGCACGTCCTCCCGGCCGCCGGGGGCGCCGGAGAACGGGGGGTCGTGGTGGACGAAGTCCGGCGCGAGGTGGCGGTCGACGGCGTCGAGGTCCCCGTCGGTGAACAGGGCCTGGACGAAGGCGTCGACGATCTTCTTGTTCTCGGTGAGGTCGTTGCTCATGCTCCGAGCGTCGGCGCGGCCACGAACCGGTTCCATCCCAATTCGTTGGGGGTGACACCGGGCCGCGGTGGGGCGACGCTGCTCGGATGGCCAGGGGGACCGCGGCACGGGGGGAACAGCGCGTGATCCGCGCCTGCCACCGCGGTCGCGACGTCGACGGTGTGCGTCGGGAGGTCCTGGCCGCGCTGCGGGACGTGATGTCGGTCGACGCCGCGTTCTTCGCGACCGCAGATCCGGAGACCCTGCTGTTCACGGGTGCCCGCGCGGAGGAACCGCTCGCGGGCGCCCAGCGCTGGTTCATGGACAACGAGTTCGCCGGCCGCGACGTCAACACCTTCATCGCCCTGGTGGCCTCGCCGGGCCACGTCGCCACCCTCGACGAGGTCACGGGCCACGAGCGCGCGTCCAGCGCCCGGGCCCGCGAGATCATGCGTCCCCTGGGCCTCGGTGACGAGCTCCGGGCCGCTCTGGTCGTCGACGAGCAGTGCTGGGGCTACCTCTGCCTGCACCGCGAGGATCACGAGCTGGGGTTCGATCCTGCGGACACCGCCCTGCTGGCCCGGGTCGGGCCGCACATCGCGGAGGCATTGCGCCGGGCCACGCTGGTCCACGGCGCCCGGTCGGTGGAGCCCGACGCAGGACCCGGCGTGGTGCTGCTCAACGACCACCTCGACGTCGTGGCGGCCACGCCCCGGGCCGAGGAGCTGATGGCGCGCATCCTCGACCGGGGCGCCGAGGGCTTCCCCGTGCCGGCTCCGGTGCACACCGCGGCGGCGGCGCTCCTGGCGCTCGAGCGCGGGACCACCGCGCTCGTGCCGCGTGCCCGGGCGCGGGCCCGGGGCGGTGGGTGGCTGCACGTGCACGCGGCCCGGCTGCACGGGGACCCGTCCGCCGTGCCAGGGCCGATCGCCGTCGTCGTCGAGCACGCGGACGCGCACACCACGGCCCCGCTGCTGCTCGCTGCGCACGGCCTGACCCCGCGGGAGACCGAGGTGGCGCGGCTCGTGCTCCGGGGAGCCGCCACCGCCGCGATCGTCGACGAGCTGCACATCTCCCGGCACACCGTGCAGGACCACCTGACGGCGATCTTCGACAAGGTCGGCGTCCGGTCCCGTCGCGAGCTCATGGGCCGGTTGCTGGCGACGGCGAGCCGGGGCTGATCGTCGGTGCTCGCAACAGCTGCCGCACCCGGGCGGCCTCCCGGGTGAGGTGGTCGCGCTCGGGCACGCTGGTGGCGGCGTGAGAGGCCTCGGCGTACAGCGCGGCGGCGTGCTCGAGGTCGCCGGCACGCTCGTGCAGGTACGCCGCCGCGGCGGCGTGGCGGGGCAGGTCGGGGTCGACGTCGGCCAGCGCCTCGAGTCCCGCGTGCGGCCCGTCGGCCTCGCCGACCGCCACCGCGCGGTTGAGCCGCACCACCGGGCTGCCGGTGAGGGCGAGCAGCTCGTCGTACCAGTCCACGATCTGCACCCAGTCCGTCTCGGAGGTGCTCCGGGCGTCCGCGTGCAGGGCGGCGATCGCGGCCTGCGCCTGGTACTCGCCCAGCCGGTCGCGGGCCAGTGCGGTCTGCAGGATCGCCACCCCCTCGGCGATCAGACCGGTGTCCCAGCGCGACCGGTCCTGCTCGGCGAGCGGCACCAGGCGACCTCCCGGGCCGGTCCGGGACGCGCGTCGGGCGTGGTGCAGCAGCATGAGCGCGAGCAGCCCCGCGACCTCGGGCTCGTCGGTCAGGGTCGCGAGCTGGCGGGTGAGGCGGACGGCCTCGGCCGCCAGGTCGACGTCCCCGCCGTACCCCTCGTTGAAGACGAGGTAGAGCACCCGCAGCACCGCCCCGAGATCGCCGGGCTGGTCGAGCCGGAGCCCCGCGATCGCCCGCTTCGCCCGGCTGATCCGCTGCGCCATCGTCGACTCGGGCACCAGGTGCGCCTCGGCGATCTGCTTCGTGGTCAGGCCGCCGACCGCGCGCAACGTCAGGGCGACGGCCGCCGCCGGCGACAGCGTGGGGTGCGCACACAGGAAGTACAGCCGCAGCGTGTCGTCACCGGCGGGCGCCGGGTCGGTGGGCGGCTCCACCGCCCGTGTCTCGACGGCGAGCTCCCGCCCCCGCCGCGACGACTCGGCGCGGACCGCGTCGAGGAACCGACGCCACGCCGCCGCGACCAGCCAGGCCTTCGGATCCCGCGGTGGATCCTCCGGCCAGGTCTCGAACGCCCGGATGAGGGCTTCCTGCACGGCGTCCTCGGCCGACGCGACGTCCGCTCCGCGCCGGACGAGGACGCCGATCACCCCGGGCACGAGGTCCCGCAGCGGCGCCTCGTTCACTCGGGAGACCCGTGCGCGCCGGCGAGGAACGGGCGGACCTCGAGCCACTCGTGGATCGGCTCGCCGCCCGCGCCCGGGGCGGCGGACAGCTCCCCGGCCAGCTCGACCGCGCGGTCCCAGGACTCCACGTCGATGATCATCCAACCGGCGACGAGGTCCTTGGTCTCGGCGAACGGCCCGTCGGTCACCGGGGGGCGGCCCGCGCCATCGGAGCGCACGAACGCGCCCTCGGCCGAGAGCGCCTGCGAGTCGACGAATTCCCCGGTCTCCTCCAGCCGCTTCGCGAAGTCGCTCATGTACTGCATATGGGCGTCGACCTCCTCCGGCGTCCACTGGTCCATCGACGTCCAGTCGACCGCGGGAGCCTGGCCGCCGCGGTAGTGCTTGAGCAGCAGGTACCTCATGGTGTTCTCCTTCGTCGTCGAGCGGCTCGTCGTGGTCGCTCGTGCCCCAGGGACGGAGCCGGCCCCGCATTCTCGACACGCGGCGCGTTCGGGATGTCGCCACGGGTCTCGAGGCGGTGAGCCCGGCTCCGTCCCGGGGACACGAGCGGCCACCACCGCTCACCGCACCAGAGAGGACCCGCCGCCATGGCCATCGCCGAGGATCTCGACCGCGCCACCGACTCCACGTGGGACTGGGTCGCCGAGCACACCCGGACCTACCTGGCCTCGGGCGGGACCGAGGGACACGAGTCGAACGGCGTCTACACGCTCGTGCTGGCGACGACCGGACGCCGGACCGGCCTGCCGCGTCGCACCTGCCTGATCTACGGCACCTCGGGAGAGGACTTCGTCGTCGTCGGCTCCAAGGGCGGCGCCGACGAGGACCCGGCGTGGTTCACGAACCTCCAGGCGGACCCGAGCGTCGGCGTCCAGGTCGGTACCCGCCGGTTCACCGCGCGCGCCCGTGTCGCGTCCTCGGCCGAGCGCGAGGCCCTCTGGCCCCGGATGGCGCGGATCTTCCCGCTGTACGACGAGTACGCCCAGAAGACCGACCGCGTCATCCCGATCGTCCTGCTCACCCCGCTGGACTGACCCTGCTCCCGACGGCGGGTGATCTTTCGGCTGATCGAATTGCTCCGTTCGTCGGCTTCCCTCGCTCGAACACATGTTCGATACTGGGTGGGTGGCCGCGCCCGTCGAACCGTCCCCGCCGCTGGAGTGCGGCGGCGAGCAGTGCTGGGACGACGACCCGGGCTGGGCCACCCTGGCCGAATTGGACTGGAA
>JAVXWR010000173.1:0-10786 GCA_032230725.1 Actinomycetota bacterium | reverse complement strand
GCCGCAACGAGTCCGACGAGATCGGAGAGGACAGCCTCGAGGAGCTCAAGGCCCGGCGGAACGAGGCGCAGTCCGCGGCCGTCGACGTCGACGAGACCGACACCGCGGAGAGCTTCGAGCTCCCGGGAGCCGACCTGTCCGGCGAGGAGCTGACGGTCAGGGTGCTGCCCAAGCAGGCCGACGAGTTCACCTGCGGAAGCTGTTTCCTGGTCCACCACCGCAGCCGACTGGCGGAAACCCGCGGCAACGCGTTCATCTGCCGCGACTGCGCGGCCTGACCTCCACCGTCCACGGGCCGGCGAGGGCACCGAGCACGACCTCCACACCGACCACGACCGCACCGACGACGACCGACCACGACGGGCCCGGCCCGGGGAACGCCTCCCGGCCCGGGCCTTTCGCGTCTCCGGGGTCGACCGTCCGGTGCCGCTACGGCTCCCGGAGGATCGCCGCGAGCAGATGGTCGGGCCGCCGCGTCGACACCACCCAGTACGGCGTGGGGTCGTCCGGGTCGACGATCTCGAGGCGGACCGCGGCCGCGACCCACGGCCGGTGCAGGACGTGCGCCGCCGGGTCGAGCTGGGGTCCGAGTGCCATCCGCTTGCTCTCGTCGCGCACCACGTCGGTGCGCCCGACGAACCGCGTGGGGATGTGCGCCGTGCCCGCCCACAGCTCGCGCTCGCCGTCGGGACCCTCACCGACCCCCACACGGATGCGTCCGAGCCACCACAGCACGGCGACGGCCAGCGGGATGACGACGAGGTAGGGCGCCCAGAACGGCATGCTCGGCAGGGCCATGTCGACCTCGAGGCCCACGAGCGCCCCGGCGAGCAGGCCCGGGGGCCACGCCCACCAGGGCAGGCCGAGGCGCTCGAGCCCGGGCGGGGGGACCGGCCGGGCGGGCGCCGCGGACGGGCGGGAACGCGTCACGGTCCCCAGGGTAATCTCGCCGACCGTGCTGGAGGTCGACGTGGTCCGCCTGGACCCGGGGCTGCCCGTGCCGCACCGGGCCCACCCCGACGACGCCGGCCTCGACCTGTGCACCCGCACCGACGTCGAGATCGCGCCGGGGGAGCGGGCCCTCGTCGGGACCGGGATCTCCGTGGCCCTCCCCAGCGGCTACGCGGCGTTCGTGTGCCCGCGCTCCGGGCTCGCCGCCCGCGAGGGCCTCGGCCTGCTCAACGCCCCCGGGACGGTGGACGCCGGGTACCGCGGCGAGATCCAGGTCTGCCTGGTCAACCACGACCTCCGCCGGCCGGTGCTGCTCCGGCGCGGGGACCGCGTGGCCCAGCTCGTGATCCAGCGGGTCGAGCTGCCGGCCGTGCGGGTGGTGGACGAGCTCCCTGCCTCGGGTCGGGGCGCCGGCGGCTTCGGCTCCACGGGAGGATGGGGCGGCTCCGCGGACGGACGGAGCCCGAGGGGTGATGTGGACCCCCCGAGGTCACGGATTGGTCACGAAGAGGGTATTGAGTACCCGGCACACGCAGCCGATGCCCATGAGGACGAGGACGACCGGCGTGTTCCGGTGGCGGAGGAGCTCTGAGGTGACGTGGTCGTGACCGAACCGGCGCGGGGGCGGCACCGCAAGGGCCGCATCGCGCAGGTGCCGCCGTCCGCCGACCCGGCGGGCCGCCAGCACCACCAGCAGCGGGGCCCCTGGGACTCCGAGGCCGCCCCACGCGACGGGCGCCTGCGCCTCGACCTCGGCTCCGTCCAGCTGCCGGTGCCCCCGAACGCGAAGCTGGTGTGCGAGCCGGATCCGACCGGCCCGCTGCGCGCGGTGCACGCCATGGTCCCCGAGGGCCGCCTCACCGTCAGCGCCTTCGCCGCGCCCCGCACCGGCGGGCTGTGGGGCGAGCTCATCGAGGAGCTGGCCGAGCAGCTGCACGCCGAGGGCGCCACGATCCGGCGCGACCGCGGCGAGTGGGGCCGGGAGCTCGTGGCCCGCAACGGCGACATCGTGGCCCGCGTCGTGGGGGTCGAGGGTCCGCGCTGGCTGCTGCGCGGCGTCGGGACCGGTCCCGCGGTCCACGCGCTCACCCTGCACGGGATGCTGCGCGAGATGGTCCGGGGCACCGTCGTGGTGCGCTCGCCCGACCCGCTGCCCGTCCGGTCGCTGCTGCCGCTCGAGGTGCCCGAGGACGTGCCCGAGCCCTTCCGCGAGTCGCTCTTCCAGTCCTTGCCCACCCGGCCACGGCAGATCACCTCGCACGACGGCCCGGTGATCCCCATGATGCTGCCCCAGCGCAACGACCCCGGCACATCACCCGGTCGGGCCTGAGCGGAGCTATCCTGTGCTCGGGCCCGACGTGGGGTCCGGACGGCACCGCGGAGGCCGCGGTGTCCTTCACGAGGAGCGGACGATGGGCAAGGGCTCGGGGTTCGTGTCGCGAATGGTCCGCAAGCTCACCTCCGACGTGTCCGATCTGGACGCCGAGGACCTCTCCGCCGATTCGGTGCGCTCCGGGTGCCACCGGGCGAGCGACTGCTCGGGGTCCGGCGAGGCGATCACGGTCAAGGGCCGGCTGCGGTCGGTCGAGATCTGCCCTCGGGACTCCGTCGCGACCCTGGAGGCGGAGCTCTTCGACGGCACCGACGGTGTCACCCTGGTCTGGATGGGCCGGCGACGCATCCCCGGCATCGAGCCGGGGCGCACGGTCCGGGCCAGCGGGCGGGTCGCCGTCCGCGACGGCCGGAAGGTCATCTACAACCCGTACTACGAGCTGCAGCGCGCGCCCTGAGGGAGCCCGACCATCCGCCATCCCGAGACCGGTCAGCCCCGCCGCCCGACCGGAGGGCGCCACGCGCGTCCCGACGATTCTCCGACGGACGCCTTCACCGCTGACGCGTTCGGCACCGACGCCGTGACCGCCGACGCCGTGGGCGCGGCGGACGAGACCGATCCGGCCGGGTCCCGGGCCGTGGGGCGTCCCGTCGCCCCGCGCCCGCCGCGTCCCGACGCGCCGACCGCCCCGGTGTACGGCCGCGCCGGGACGCGACCGGTCCGCGACGGCCGGGTGGCTCGGCCCGCGGCGACCGACCCGAGCCGGAACGACGCCGAGCGTGGCGGCTCCGGCGACGACGGCGCCGACGGGGCCGGCGAGCGCGCCCCGACGCTCCTCGAGCAGATGGGCGGCGTCTCCGGCCTGATCGCCTCGGCCGTCCCGGTCGTCGTGTTCGTCGTGGCCCAGGCCATCTTCCACACGCTCGTGGCGTCGATCGTCGCCGCCGTGGCCGCGTCCGTCGCGGTGGCGGTGTGGCGGCTGGTGCGCGGCGAGAAGCTGCAGCCGGCGTTCTCCGGGCTGTTCGGCGTCGCGGTGTGCGCCTTCATCGCGTGGCGCACGGGGCAGGCCAAGGGCTTCTTCCTGCTCGGCATCTGGACGAGCCTGATCTACGGCGGCGTCTTCGCCATCTCGATCCTGGTGCGACGGCCGCTGGTCGGGGCGCTGTGGCACCTGGTCAACGGCGAGGGGCAGGGCTGGCGCGAGTCGGCCCGCCTCCGGCGTGGGTACGACCTCGCGACGCTGGCCTGGGTCGTCGTGTTCGGGGCCCGCTTCGTCGTCCAGCGCTGGCTCTACGACTCCGCGTACGCCGACACCTGGCTCGGCTGGGTCCGCCTGGCCATGGGGGTGCCGCTCGCCCTGCTCGCGGCCGCCGTGACCGTCTGGGCCATCCGGCGGGCCACCGAGGAGGCCAAGGCCGAGCGCGAGGAGGCGGACGCCGAGAGCGGTGCCGCCGCGGCGTAGGACTCTGCCCGGCCCACGGTGGTGATCGACCAGGTCACGAGTGGCTCGTCACGCCGCCCGGGTGTCGGGCAGGGCGGGACCACCGGGGATCGGTCTTCGCTGCGGATCGACCCACCGCGGCGGCGTGAACCACGGCCGCCCCTCGAGCATCCGTATCTCCCACCCGCCGTGGTGGACGAGGTGGTGGTGGTAGCGGCAGAGCAGGACCAGGTTGCCCGGTTCGGTCGGGCCGCCGTCCACCCAGTGGATGATGTGGTGGGCGTGGCAGCGGCGGGCGCGGCGGGTGCAGCCGGGGTGGGCGCAGCCCCGGTCGCGCATGATCAGCAGTCGGCGGAGCGCCTCGGTGACGACGTAGGCGGCACGGCCGAGCTCGATCGGTTCGCTGCGGGTGCCGAGGACGGCGGGCACGAGGCCGGCGTCGCAGGCCAGGCGGCGTGCGGTGGCCGGGTCGAGGGCGCGGCCCGTGTCCAGCCGGCCGTGGCCGACCTGCTCGCGGAGCCACTCGAGGGGGATCGTCACGGCGATCTGCGCCCGCGCGGGGATCGGCAGGGGTGATCGGTGGGCGCCCGGTCTCCCACCGGGGCGCCCCGTCCGGGAGGCCGCGGGCTCGGACTCGTCGCTCCCGGGCTCGGCGTCGGTCACCGGGCGCAGGTGGTCGCGGCGGTCGGTGCCCGTCCTCGAGCCCGCATCCTGCCCCCGTGGGCCGTCGCCGTCCTCGCCGTCGTCGTCCGCCGCGACCGGATCGTCCTCGTCGCAGAGCCCGTGCGGAGCATGGGCCTGCGCGCAGAGATCGAGCAGGCCCTCGGCGCAGCGCTGCGCGCGCGTGCGCGGGTCGTCCCCGCCGGCCGGGGCGCCGAGCACGTCGAGGGTCTCGAGGAGCAGGTCGACGTCGGCTGCGCCGTGGATGCGTCCGGTGAAGGCGAGGGTGCCGTCGCGGCGGCGGGTGACGAGCCACTCGTCGGCCGGGTCGGGGTCCTCGGGCGGGGCGGCGCCGTCCGGGTCGAGGTTGGCGACCAGTCGGTCGACGACCCGCTGCAGAGCCGACGGCGCGAGCTGGCATGCGGCATCGACGAGGACCTCCTGCGCCTCCTCGAGCTGGTCCGGGGTGACCCTCGGGATCCGGGCCACCACGTCGAGGCCCTTGAGCAGCACCCGCAGGTGCTCGTCGCCGACCCGGCCGTCGGCGCACGCGGCGGCGACGCGCGGGAGGCGGGGCTCGACGGGCTGCCCGGACAGGGTCACCGTCGGCAGCAGCTGCTCGGCGTGGCGCACGAGGCGCTGGGCCTGCCCCGGGTCGATCCGCCAGAGCTCCTCGAGCAGCCGCGCGACCTTGCGGTGCCCCGCGGCCTCGCAGGCACCGCTCTCGGCGAGCTCCCCGACCGCGCGCACGAGCGCGTGCTCGGCCTCGCGGGCCGCCACCATGGCCGCGCGTGCGCGCGCCATGACCGCCTCCTGCTCGGCGCTCGGGGAACCCATGCCCCGACTGTACAAAGCCCTGAGCTGCACCAACATCCGCCGTTCGAACACATGTTCGACAGTGATCAGAGCAGTCGAGGCTGTCGCTCGGATCACGCGCGCGGTATCGGCTGGCACGAGGGTGCCCGTCCGCGCCACGCTGCGCCCATGGATGCCACACGCCGGCTGGAGGCCGTCGATCACGAGGGGCGCGAGCTCGGCCGACGGTGCCGTGCGGCGACCGTCGTCCGGGCACCACGTCCGAGTTGTTCCTGGCGCTGTGGCGGCGCCGCGACCCCACGGCCTTCCACGTCAGCGGCGACCGCACCGTGCTTGAGACGTGGCTGCGCATCTGAGCCGCACGTCGCAGGCTCAGCGTGCGGGATCGGGCACCTGCTGGACGGCATGCACCCGGGCGGTGTCGGCCGGGGTCCAGCCGGGTGGCGGGACGACGTCCATCCACGCGCCCAGCGTCTCCGGGCCGTAGTTGTGGCCGTGGCCGAAGGGGACGGTCTGCGCGCGGATCATGTCCAGCGTCAGCTGCCAGAACGTGACGAGCGGGTACCAGCGCACGGCGGGGAGCACGTCCTCGCCGCGCGGCTCGGCGAGCCAGTCGGGGCGTGACCACATCGGCGTCGGGCTCCACCAGACGACCGGGTCGCTGGGGTGCTCCAGGTAGACCGCCCGGGGGCCGGGCCAGGGCGCGGTGGCTCGGTCGTGCGCACCGGGGTGATCGACCCGCCCCCGAAGCGGACCGTGCGCCCGTCCTCGACGACGGGCCGGATCTCGGGGCTCCCCGGGTCGCGGCCCGCCACGAGCCGGTGCCAGAGGCCCGAGGAGTTCGGCGGCCCGTTCGGCGATGTGTTACCTGACAAACCCATCAACCGAGCGTGAGCGGCGATGACAAAGAGTGGCTGTAATCGTGACTCAACATATATTTGTGCGTTGCGCACAGCCGGCTATCGTCGTGTTGTCGATGGCTGCCCTGGACCCGGTGGCTCCGAACGGACCCGCTGGCTTGGTCCGGTGGTGCTGATCGCCCCCCGGTCGGCCTCCGACGAGCGACGCGGGTGAGCACAGACGAGCGCCGCTCCGGCGCCGCCTGCGCTCCCGTCGGCCGGGAAGAGGGAGTCCTATCCCCCTGGGGCCCTCACCCGGTCGACGGCCCCGGTCACTCCCGTCCGCGGTCATCGTCGGCGACGCGTCCCCACGCCTGAGGGGGCCGTGGGTGTCGTCGCCACTGTCGGACTCGTCGTCGTCCACCGGGTCGTCGTCCATGTCAACCTGCAGCAGCGCCCGCAACACGGCCTCCGGGTCGACGCCGTGAATCGACAGGCGCTCGTCGCGGTTAGAGCTCGGTTCACGCGCCACGACGATCGCCACCATCCTCATGAGGTGACCCGTCGTCGTGCTGGACGCCCCACCAGAGCGGACGGGCACGCGGGGAGTCTCGCGCGATCATGGGCGCCGCGTCAGGCGGGCAGCGCGTCGAGCGCCTCCAGCACCGTCGCGACCACGGTCTCCGGGCTGTCCTCCTGCAGGAGGTGCCCGGCGCCGTCGACCACCCGCAGGTCCGAGCCCGGGATGCGTCGCGCCACGTCGTGGGCCCGCGCCACCGGGATCCAGCCGTCCTGGGCGCCCCACAGGATCGTCACCGGGCAGCGCACCTCGCCGAGGCGGTCCTGGATCGCGTCGGTGTACCGGTCGTCCATCTGCGCGATCTGGCGGTAGAAGGCCGGCTGCCCGACCTCACCGACCCACGGGTCGAGGTAGCGGCGCATCTCGACGTCGGCGAGCGTGCGGTGCACCGCCCCGGCGACGTAGGCGCGCAGCAGCGCCTCGTGCCCGTAGGGCGGCAGCTCGGCGTAGGCGTCGGCGTGGCGGCGCGCGGCCACCACGAGCGCCGACCCGTGCGGGCTCAGGGCCACCGGGTCGATCAGGGTGAGCGTGCGGTAGTCCCGCCCGTCGAGCAGGTGGGTGCGCAGGGCGGTGGCGCCGCCGAAGTCGTGCGCGACGACGTCGGGTCGCGCCAGTCCCCAGTGGTCGAGCAGGGCCGCGAACAGCGGGTTCTGCACGCCGAGCGAGACGTCCTGGCCCGCGTGCTTGTCCGAGGTGCCGTAGCCCACCAGGTCGTACGCGTACACCCGCCGCCTGCGCGCCAGGTGTGGGGCGATGCGCCGCCAGACCACCGAGGAGAACGGCGTGCCGTGCAGGAGTACCAGCGGGTCGCCCTCGCCGTCGGCGCCCCAGCGCACCTGGTCGCCCCGGAAGGTGAACGTCTCGGTCAGCTCCACGTTCTAACCCCTTTCGCTAGGATCAGGGTTAGTCAGCCCGCGGGAGGTGTCAACCGTGACCTGGGGTCCGGAGGCGTTCGTCGGCGGCCACCCGGCGCTCGACCTCACGAACACCGCGGGCGGGCCGACGCGGGCGCGGGACGTCGAGCGGCTACGTTCCCACGACGACCTCCTCGGCTGGTCGGTGGCGGCCGGCGTGCTCGACGACGCCGAGGCCGCGGCCCTCGCCGCCGTCGCGGCCGCCGACCCGGAAGCGGCGGCGCAGGCCCTCGACGGGGTGCGGGAGCACCGCGAGGCAGTGCACCGGTGGCTGGCCGCGGCCGTGACCGGGGCGGCGGCCGACGACGCCGCCCGGGCGCGGGTCGCGCAGGACGTCGCCGAGGCCCACCGCCTCGCGCGGCCGGCCCCGGACCCCACGCAGGGGCCGGCGTGGCTGGCGACGGTCGACGACGCCGGGCTCGCGCTGCCGGGACGGCGTCTCGCGCTGCTCACCGCGGCACTGCTCGCGGGGGAGGACCGTCGGCGCATCGGGCTGTGCGGGCGCTGCTCGTGGCTCTTCCTCGACCCCTCGCCCTCGCGGCGGCGGCGGTGGTGCTCGATGGCGACCTGCGGCAACCGGGCCAAGGCAGCGCGTCACCACGCGCGGGTGGCGGGGTAGCGCGTCAGCGGTGCTCGGCGGCGAACCGGTGCACCCACCGGTGCTGGCCTCGCGTCTCGACGGCGCGCCGGTGGTGGTGGGCCCGGACCCACGCCACCGCGTCCTCGGGACCGAGGCCGTCGAGCACGGCCAGGCAGGCCAGGACCGTGCCGGTGCGCCCGACGCCGCCCCCGCAGGCCACCTCGACGTCCTCGCCCACGACGACGATGCGGTGATGGGTCCCGACGACCGCGTCCATCGCCTCGGCGGGGTGGCGGGGGAGCCGGAAGTCGGGCCACACCAGCCAGCGGTGCGGCCAGGTCAGGACCGGGTCGTGACGCCGGGCGGCGCGGGGCGAGCCGAGGTAGAGCCCGAAGGCCGGGGTGGGGCCGGGCGGGAGACCGTGACGCAGTCCCCGGCCGCGGACGATGCCGCCGCCGGGCAGCGTGATCGCGCCGTCGAGCACTCAGATCAGCTCCCGGCCACCCTCCTCGCGGGTGGTCAGTACCGTGTGGATCTCCTGCTCCACGTTCTCGCCCGCGACGAACAGCAACTCGTCGCCGCCCTCGAGCGGGTCGTCGGACTGCGGCACGATCACCCGCCCGCCGCGCAGGATCGCCACCAGAGCGGCGTCGGCGGGCAGGGGCACGTCGCGGACCGGCCGGCCGGCGAGCGGGGTGTCCGGGGGCAGCGTCACCTCCACGAGGTTCGCCTTGCCCTGGCGGAGGGTGAGCAGACGGACGAGGTCGCCGACCGACACCGCCTCCTCGACCATCGCGGCGAGCATGCGCGGCGTCGACACCGCGACGTCGACGCCCCAGGACTCGGTGAAGAGCCACTCGTTACGGGGGTCGTTCACCCGCGCGACCACGCGGCGGACGGCGAACTCGGTCTTCGCGAGCAGCGAGACGACGAGGTTGACCTTGTCGTCCCCGGTGGCGGCGATGACGACGTCACAGTCCTGCACCTGGGCGTCCTCGAGCGAGGCGACCTCGCAGGCGTCGGCGTGCACCCACTCGGCCTGGGGAACCCAGTCGGGCTCCACCTCGGCGAGGTCGCGCTCGATGAGCATCACGTCGTGGTGGTTCTCGATGAGCTCGGCGGCGATGGAGCGCCCCACGGCGCCCGCTCCGGCGATCGTCACGCGCACGTCGTCCCCCGCATCGTCGTCAGCCCCGCTCCGCGGGGGCGGTCTGCGCCGCCTGGGTGACCGAGGCGACCGTGCCGGACACCGCCGCCGCGTAGACGACGTCGTCCGCCTGGATCACCGTGTCGGGCCGGGTCAGCACCCCGGTGCCGAACCGGACGATGAAGGCGACGCGGCTGCCCGTCGCCTCCTCCAGCGCGGTGACCGGGTGCCCCGACCAGTCCTCGTGGAACGGCAGCTGCATGATCGCGACGGTGCCGGAGGGGTCGCGCCAGGCGGTGGCGACGCCGTCCGGGAGCAGCATCCGCAGGAACCGGTCCGTCGTCCACGGGACCGTGGCCACCGTCGGGATCCCGAGGCGCTCGTACACCGCGGCGCGCTTGGCGTCGTAGATCCGCGCGACGACCGTGTCGACGCCGAAGGTCTCCCGCGCGACCCGCGCGGAGATGATGTTGGAGTTGTCACCCGAGGAGACCGCGGCGAACGCCTCCGCCCGGTGGATGCCCGCCGAGGTCAGCACCTCCCGGTCGAACCCCACGCCGACGACCTCCTGGCCGTGGAAGTCGTTGCCGAGGCGCCGGAAGGCCTGCGGGTCGCGGTCGACGACCGCCACCTCGTGGCCGAGGCGCTCCAGCGACAGGGCGAGCGCCGACCCGACGCGACCGCAGCCCATGACGACGATGTGCACGCGTCCTCCCGTCGCGCCGGGGCCGCATCGGCCCACGGTCGCCCCGACCTCGCCAGATTCGCCCGCGCCGGGCTCTCGACGGGGCGCACGGTAGCGGGTGCCCGAACGATCCGTGCGGCAAGAGGGTGATCGCCGGGCGGCAGAGCGGGAACCGGGGCCCGGCGGAGAGTCCCGGCCGGTCGCCCTGCCCGGCGATCCGGAGTCGGCTTACGCTCTGCGCCGTGCCCAGGCTCGCGACCGCCGCGAAACGCCTCGTGCTCGGACTCCCGTTCCGCAGCGACGAGCTCTCGGGCACGTTGCTGCGCAAACGCATCGCGCTGCCGGTGTTCGCCTCCGACGCCCTGTCCTCCGTGGCCTACGCGCCGCAGGAGGTCCTCGTCACGCTGTCGCTGGCCGGGCTCGGGGCCTACGTGTTCTCGCCGTGGATCGGCGTCGCGGTCGTCCTGGTCCTCGCCACCGTGGTGGTGAGCTACCGGCAGAACGTGCACGCCTACCCCTCCGGCGGCGGGGACTACGAGATCGCGACGGTCAACCTGGGGCGCCACGCCGGGCTCACCGTGGCCTCCGCACTGCTCGTGGACTACACGCTGACGGTGGCCGTGTCGATGTCCTCGGCGGCGGACAACCTCGGGGCGCTCATCCCGTTCGTCGGGACCCACAAGGTGCTGTTCTGCGTGGTGGCGATAGCGATCCTGACCGCGATCAACCTGCGCGGCGTGCGGGAGTCCGGGGCGGCGTTCGCGATCCCGGTCTACTGCTTCATCGCGAGCCTCGTGATCATGATCGTCGTCGGGGTCGTCCGGCTGACCCTCACCGGCG
>JAVXWR010000090.1:0-5436 GCA_032230725.1 Actinomycetota bacterium | reverse complement strand
ACGACCTCGGCCAGCGCATCGTCGCCCACGTCGTCTGCCCCGACGGGCCCGTGGACGCCCAGGAGGTCATGGCCTTCGTCGGCGAGCGGCTCTCCAAGCACAAGCGCCCGCGCGAGGTCGTCGTCGTCGACGAACTGCCGCGCAACGCGATGGGCAAGGTGCAGAAGGCGCGGTTACGTCGCTCGTAGTTTCTCGAGCCGCTCCGGGCGCGGCCAGCGCACCCGCCAGGCCCAGCCGAGCTTCTCGAACAGCGCGATCGTCTCCGCCGAGAGGTCGATCTCGAAGCGACCCACCCCGTGGCGGGCCGACGTCGGGTCGGCGTGGTGGAGGTTGTGCCAGGACTCGCCCATCGACAGCAGGGCCAGCGGCCAGACGTTGGTCGAGCGGTCCCGGACGCGCCACGGCCGCTCGCCGACCATGTGGCAGATCGAGTTCGTCGACCACGCCACGTGGTGCGAGAGCGCGATGCGCACCAGGCCCGCCCAGAAGAACGCGGTGACGGCACCCCAGAACGACCACGTCACGAGCCCACCGATCAGCGCGGGCGCCACGAAGGAGGCGAAGGTGATCCACCCGAACCAGCGGCTCACCCGCACCACGTCGGCGTCGGCGAGCAGGTCGGGGCAGTAGCGGCGCTCGTCGGAGAGGGTGCGCTCGAGGATCCAGCCGAGGTGGGCATGCCAGAAGCCGCGGGCCATGGCCGCGGGGGAGGTGCCGTAGCGCCACGGGGAGTGCGGGTCGCCCTCCTTGTCCGCGAACGCGTGGTGGCGGCGGTGGTCGGCGACCCAGTGGATGACCGGCCCCTGCACCGAGAGGCTCCCCGCGACCGCCAGGGCGATCCGCAGGGTCCGCCCGCAGCGGAACGCGCCGTGGGTGAAGTAGCGGTGGAACCCGACGGTCGCACCGAGCATCGACACGACGTAGAACGCGACGGCGAGGCCGGCGTCGAGCCACGACAACCCCCATCCCCAGGCCAGCGGGATCGCGGCGAGCAGCGCGGCGAACGGGACGAGCACCGCCAGATAGGTCATGACGTGCGGAGCGAGTGGGCGGGGCAGGGTGGCGGCGCGGGTCACGATGCGGTGTCTCTCCCGGAGATCAGCGCCCTACGACAGGGCGTCGTGCGGTCCTGAGGACGAGTCTGCCGTCTCCCGAGGATGCGCGCGCCCGGTGACCGGACGACCGCGCGCGGCCATCCGGCGCATGACGGCCACGTGAGGACCGCGCGCGGCACCGGCGTGCCCGACGGGCTGTAGGGTGATCGCCGTGCAGCGCTGGTACCGGTTTACGTGCCCGGCCCGGGAGGGGTCGGCGGGTAGACCGCTGCGCTGACCCCCATCCCACGAGCCGGACCCCGGACCGGCTCGGCGGGACGCGGCGGGCCTCGGTCCGGGTCGTCCGGCCTCCACCCGGAGGAACCCGATGACCGCCCCGACCCTCGCGGCGCCGCTCGACGGCGCCCGCACCGCCGCCGTCACCCCGCTGCCCTCACCCGCGCTGCTGCGCCACGAGCTGCCGGCGCTCCCGGACGCCGCGGACGCCGTACGCCGTGGCCGCGCCGCCGCCGTCGACGTGCTGCACGGCGACGACGACCGCCTGCTCGTCGTCGTCGGGCCCTGCTCGATCCACGACGACGAGGCCGCGCGCGAGTACGGCGCCCGCCTCGCCGCGCGGGCGGCCGTGCACGCCGAGGACCTGCACGTCGTGATGCGCACCTACTTCGAGAAGCCGCGCTCGACGGTCGGCTGGAAGGGCCTGATCAACGATCCGGGCCTCGACGGGAGCTTCGACGTCGCCCGCGGGCTGCGGACCGCCCGCGCGCTGATGCTCGACCTCGCCCGCCTCGGGCTGCCCCTGGGCTGCGAGTTCCTCGACCCGATCACCCCGCAGTACCTCGCCGACCTGGTCGCCTGGGGCTCGATCGGGGCGCGGTCGGCGGCGAGCCAGGTGCACCGCCAGCTCGCGAGCGGCCTGTCGATGCCGGTGGGGATCAAGAACGGGACCGACGGTGACGTGGCCGTGGCGGTGGACGCGATCGGGGCCGCCGGCGCGCCGCACGCGTTCATGGGAGTCACGCCGGAGGGGCTCGCCGGCCTGATCACGACCACGGGCAACGCCGATGCCCACCTCATCCTGCGCGGCGGCTCGTCCGGCCCGAACCACGACGCCGCCTCGGTCGCCGACGCCGTGACCCGGCTGCGGGCGGCCGGGCATGCCGGGCGCGTCGTCGTCGACGCGAGCCACGGCAACTCGGGCAAGGACCACCGCCGCCAGCCCGGCGTCGTCGCCGATCTCGCGGGTCAGGTGGCGCGCGGTGGGCCGGTCGCCGGCGTCATGATCGAGAGCTTCCTGGCCGAGGGACGCCAGGAGATCGGTCCTGACATGGTGCGCGGACGCAGCGTCACCGACGCCTGTGTCGGCTGGGACACCACGGTCGAGCTGCTCGACGAGCTCGCGGGCGCCGTCCGTGCGCGTCGGCGTCGGTGAGCTGCGGGGCGCCCCGCCTCCCGCCCCGCCCCGCCCCGCCTCCCGCCCCGCCCCGCCTCCCGCCCGGCCCGTCTCCCGCCCGGCCCGCATCCCGCCCGGCGAGGGGCACAGTGCGCATGCTCACGGGCTCTCGCACGTGCACTGTGTGCTGATGATCTCGGGTCGGAAGCCCGGCGCCCCGCCTCCCGCCCGCGAGGAGCACAGTGCGCATGCTCACGGGCTCTCGGGCATGCGCTGTGTGCTGATGATCTCTGACGGTGCTGGCGAACGGCCCCGCGCGGGCGGAGTCCGGAACGATTCCGAGCTGGTGGTTCGGGTGGCGTGAGCCATCACGGGGAACCGGTCGGGCCTGACCGTTCTACGATCCCGCCCATGACAGCCGGACCATCGACGTCGGGGTCCCCGGAGGCGCCCGAGGAGCTCTCGCTCGCGGGCGAGTTCGACACGCCCGAGCGGGACCGGTGGCGCGAGCTGGTGGCGGGCGCGCTCTCGAAGGCGGGCCGCGAGGTCCGCCCCGAGGACGCCGAGGCCGCGATCGCCACCGTCACCGACGACGGCTTCGAGATCGCCGCGCTCTACACCGCGCAGGACGCCCCCGACGTCATCACCGGAGTGCCCGGGCTGCCGCCGTTCACGCGGGCGTCGCGACCGGAAGGGCACGTCGCCGAGGGCTGGGGGGTCCGCCAGCGCCACGCGTTCCCCGCCGACGCCGACCTCGCGCACGCCCACGACGTCGTCATGGCCGACCTCGAGGGCGGCGTCTCGTCACTCTGGCTGGTGCTCGGTGAGGCCGGGGGTCCGCCGGTCGATGCGCTCCCGACCCTGCTCGACGGTGTCCTGCTCGACCTCGCCCCCCTCGCCCTGACCGCGGGCCGCGACACCCCCGACGCGACGGCCGCCCTCCTGCGCCTCGCCGGTGAGCACAGTGTCGCCGCGGCGCTCGGCGGGTCGTTGGGCTACGACCCGCTGCTCGCCCGCACCCGCGGTGGCCCGGCGCTCACCGACGCCTACCTCGAGGCGATGGTCGAGCACTCCCGCACGGCCGCGGCCGAGCACCCGGCCCTGGCCACTGTCGTCGCCGACGGGCTGCCCTACCACGAGGCCGGCGGCTCGGACGGCCAGGAGCTGGGCGCCGCGCTCGCCGCCGGGCTCCACGCCGTCCGTCTGCTGGACGAGGCCGGACTGTCCGTCGACGACGCGTTCGCCCGCGTGGACCTCCGCCTCGCCGCGACGGCCGACCAGTTCGCCACCATCGCCAAGCTCCGCGCCGCCCGACGCTGCTGGGTCCGGATCGGGTCGGTGGCCGGGGCCTCCGAGGGGGCCCGGGCCGTGCGTGTCCACGCCGTGACGTCGCCCGCGATGATGACCACCCGCGACCCGTGGGTGAACATCCTGCGGACCACCGTCGCGTGCGTCGGAGCCGGTCTCGGGGGCGCGGACGCCGTCACGGTGCTGCCCTTCGACGCCGCCCTCGGCCTGCCCGACGACTTCTCCCGCCGCATCGCCCGCAACACCCAGGCGCTGCTGCTCGAGGAGTCCCACCTCGCGCACGTCATCGATCCGTCAGGCGGCTCCTGGTACGTCGAGTCGCTCACCGACGAGCTCGCCCGTGCCGCCTGGGACGTGTTCACGACGATCGAGCGGGCCGGCGGCGCAGCCGCCGCGCTCGACGACCGCTCGCTGGCGGCGGCGCTCGAGGAGACCTGGTCGCGGCGCGCCGGACGGATCGCGCACCGCCGTGACCCGATCACCGGGGTCTCGGAGTTCCCGAACCTGAACGAGGCGCTGCCGCAGCGGACGGCGACGCCCGAGGACACCCACGGGAGCCATGAGGAGGGACAAGAAGGGCTGCCGCGTCGGCGCTACGCGCAGGTCTTCGAGGATCTCCGCGACCGGGCGGACGCCCAGGCGCAGCGACCGGTGGCGTTCCTCGCCACACTCGGCGCGCTCGCGCAGTACACCGCCCGCACCTCGTTCGCGACGAACCTGCTGCACGCCGGCGGGATCGACGTCGTCGAGGGCCCGGGCGGGACCGACCTCGACGAGATCGTCGCGGCGTTCCGGGCGGCGGGCACGCCCATCGCGGTCGTCGCGTCCAGCGACAAGATCTACGCCGAGCACGCGGCCGGCCTCGCCCGGGCGCTGGCCGACGCCGGCGCGACGCGGATCCTGCTCGCCGGGTCCCCGAAGACGTCCGGGCTCGGGCCCGACGAGGGAACCGCGCTGACCGGGTACCTGTACACCGGGTGCGACGCCGCGGCGCTGCTCACCGACCTGCTCGACCACCTGACCGGAAGCGGGGCCGCCTGATGGCCATCGGATCGTTCGCCGACGTCGAGCTCGGGGCGCCGGAGGGGCCGGGGGACCGGACGTGGGACGAGGCCCTCGAGTCCGCCACCGGGAAGGGGCCCGAGGACCTGCTCTGGGAGACGCCGGAGGGGATCGCCGTCAAGCCGCTCTACACGGCGGCCGACACCGAGGGGCTGGACTTCCTCGAGACCCTCCCGGGCCTGCCGCCGTTCCTGCGCGGGCCGTACCCGACGATGTACGTCACCCAGCCCTGGACGGTGCGCCAGTACGCCGGGTTCTCGACGGCCAAGGAGTCGAACGCCTTCTACCGGCGCAACCTCGCCGCCGGGCAGAAGGGGCTCTCGGTCGCCTTCGACCTGCCGACCCACCGCGGCTACGACTCCGACAACCCGCGCGTCGCGGGCGACGTCGGCATGGCGGGCGTGTCGATCGACTCCATCCTCGACATGCGCCAGCTCTTCGACGGCATCCCGCTGGACCGGATGTCGGTGTCCATGACGATGAACGGGGCCGTGCTCCCCGTGATGGCGCTCTACGTGGCCGCGGCGTCCGAGCAGGGCGTCGAGCCCGAGCAGCTCGCCGGGACCATCCAGAACGACATCCTCAAGGAGTTCATGGTCCGCAACACCTACATCTATC
>JAVXWR010000044.1:0-4646 GCA_032230725.1 Actinomycetota bacterium | reverse complement strand
GGAATCCGACCTGGTGCGGCCCGTGTCAGGCGTCTGCGCCGTCCCGGTCGTCCGCCTTGGCGTCCCCGCGGCGCTTGAGGAACGAGAACCCCGGGATGCCGTCGATGGCCCGGCGCAGGTCCTTGGTGACGTCGAGCAGCTCGGAGAGGTCGGGCCCGACGCGGTCGAGGGTCTCCAGGATGGGCAGGATGTCGTGGCTGAGGTGGTGGGCGAGGGCCGGGAGCTCGTCCACGAGCTGGATCGCGGCGTCGATCTCCTCGGGGGCGAGGTCGTCGATGAACTTCTGCGTCAACGGCGCGGCGCGCTCGAGCATCGGCCGGTAGAGGTCGAGCAGCTCCTGGGCGTGGTTGCTGATCGAGCCCGCCGAGGTCATCACGTCGTCCGCGCCGGAGGTGATCGTGCGGGCGGACTCGACGACCTCGGACGCGCCACGCGTGATCGCGCGCGCCTCGGTCACCACCCCGTCGGCGCCCCGGGTGATGCCGGCCGCGTCGTCGACCACCGAGGCGGCGCCCTTGGTGATGCTCCCGGCCTCGTCGACGACGGAGGCGGCGCCGCGGGTGATCGCGCGGGCCTCGGTCACCACGCCGTCGGCGCCGGAGGTGATGGTGCGGGCGGACTCGACGACCTCGGCCGCCCCGCCGGTGATGCCGCGGGCGGACTCGACGACCGACGAGGCGCCCGTCGTGATCCCGCGGGCCTCGACGATCACGCCCTCGATCTCGACGACGATGCCCTCGGCCCGGTCGACCAGGCCGTCGACGCGCTCGGCGACCCCACTCAGGACCCCGAGCAGGCGCGTGACCTCGTCGAGCAGCGCCTCGACCCGGCCGGGCAGCCGCGCGCCGACGCCGACCAGCTCGGCGCCCCAGGCGGCCACGGCGGCACCGGTCGACACGACCTCGGCGGGGGTCGGCACGGCCAGGGGCCCCAGGCGAACGAGCGGCATGGGACCAGTCTCCCCGTCCCGGGCCGGGACCGGCGGTACCGATCCGCGCCGACCCGATCGAGGTCAGCGCAGCATCAGCATCGCGTAGGCGGCGATCGTCTGGGCGTCGGTGATCTCCCCCGCGCGCACCCGGTCCTCGAACTCGATGCGGGTCACCCACGCGGTGCGCATGTCCGCCTCGGTCTCCTCCCGCTCGGGCGCGCCCGCCGTCAGCCCGGTGGCGAGGAAGGCCCGGCCGCGCTGCGAGGACAGGCCGGGTGCGACGTCGAGCAGGCCGAGCGGCTCCCAGCGCTCCGCGCGCAGGCCGGTCTCCTCGCGCAGCTCCCGCGCGGCGAGCTCGGCGGGGTCGGACTCGGCGCGGTCGGGCGCCGTGCCCTGCGGGAACTCCCAGCAGCGCAGGCGCAGCGGGTAGCGGTACTGCTCGACCATCATCATCCGTGCCTCCGGACCGGTCCCCTCCAGCGCGATGACCAGCGCGTAGGGGGGCTTGTCGACGACGCCGTAGATGCCCTCACGGCCGTCGGGACGCCGGAAGGTGTCCTCCCGGACCGTCATCCAGGGGTTCTCGTACACCGTCCGGCTCGAGAGCGTGTCCACGGGTCCGATCATCCCCGAGTCCGATCGTCCACCCGGCCCGGCGTCCCACTCGACCGCCCGGACCAAGCCGACCCTTGCTAGGCTGCGCCACCGAGTAGGGCGAGTCGGTCACCGCGGAACGGGAGCACGGCAGAGCACATGGTCAGCACAGTCATCGCCGAGGTCGTCGCCTTCCTGATCGTCCTGTACGTGCTCTACCGCTACGTCCTCCCGCCGCTGAAGACGATGACGGAGAAGCGCGAGAAGGAGATCGCCCAGCAGGTCGAGGACTCGCGCAAGGCCAAGGAGCGCCTGGAGGCCGCCGAGGCCGCGTACCGCGAGGCCGTCGAGAACGCCCAGAACGACGCCGCCCGCATCCGCGACGACGCCCGGGCCGACGCCCAGCGGATCGCCGACGAGATGCGCGAGAAGGCCGAGCAGGAGGTCGAGCGCCTCCGCCGCCGCGGCGAGGAGCAGCTCCAGAACGCCCGCGCCCAGGTGGTGCGCGAGCTCAAGCGGGAGCTCGGCGGCCACTCCACGGAGCTCGCCAGCCAGCTCGTGCGCCAGGAACTGGAGTCCGACCAGGCGAAGAAGGAGTCGGTGGACAGCTTCATCGAGGAGCTGTCCCGGTCCGTGTCGCGGTGACGTCCCGGCCCTGACGTGCGCCTCGTCATCGCCCGCTGCACCGTCGACTACGCGGGCCGCCTGACCGCGCACCTGCCCAGCGCGGTCCGCCTGCTGCTGGTCAAGGCGGACGGCTCGGTCAGCGTCCACGCCGACGACCGCGCCTACAAGCCGCTGAACTGGATGAGCCCGCCGTGCCGGCTCACCGAGGAGCCGGGCACCGGCGAGGCCTCAGGGGCGAGCGGAGCGACGGGGAAGGCGCAGAGCGTCTGGACGGTCCGCAACAAGGCCGACGAGACGCTGACGATCACCCTCGAGGAGATCCAGCACGATTCGCAGCACGACCTCGGCGTCGACCCCGGGCTCGTCAAGGACGGCGTCGAGGCGCACCTGCAGGAGCTGCTCGCCGAGCACGTGCACACCCTCGGGGCGGGCTGGACGCTGGTCCGCCGCGAGTACCCCACCGCGATCGGCCCGGTCGACCTGCTCTGCCGCGACGACACCGGCACCTCGGTCGCCGTCGAGATCAAGCGCCGGGGCGAGATCGACGGCGTCGAGCAGCTCACCCGCTACCTCGAGCTGCTCAACCGCGACCCGCTCCTCGCCCCCGTGCAGGGCATCTTCGCCGCGCAGCAGATCAAGCCGCAGGCCCGTGTGCTCGCCACCGACCGCGGCATCCGCTGCGTGACGCTGGACTACAACGCGCTGCGCGGCATCGAGTCCGACGAGTTCCGGTTGTTCTGAGGCCTCGCGCGATAGGTGTACCCGCCGGTAACGTCTGATTCATGACGAGCACGGCACCGAAGCCCGCCACCGCCCCTGACCCGACGGCGGCCCCGGACACGTTCGACTCGCTCGATCCGCGCGACGGCTCCGTCGTCGCCACCCACCCCCGGCACACCCCCGAGCAGGTGGAGGCGGTGGTGGCGCGGGCGCGGGCCGTCGCTGGGTGGTGGGCCGACCTCGGGTTCGACGGGCGCCGCACCCGCCTCGCCGCGTGGCGCCGGCTGATCATCGAGCGCACCGACGAGCTCGCCGCCGTGGTCAGCCGGGAGACCGGCAAGCCCCTCGACGACGCCCGCATCGAGGTCGTCCTCGTCATCGACCACCTGCACTGGGCAGGCAAGCACGCGAAGGCCGCCCTGGGCCGGCGGCGCTCCGAGGCCGGCGCCCTCATGGTCAACCACAAGGCCACCGTCGAGTACCGGCCGCTGGGCGTGATCGGCGTGCTCGGCCCGTGGAACTACCCGGTGTTCACCCCGATGGGCTCGATCGTCTACGCGCTCGCCGCGGGCAACGCCGTCGTGTTCAAGCCCAGCGAGTACACCCCCGGCGTGGGGCAGTGGCTCGTCGACAGCTTCGCCGAGGTGCTGCACCGCACCGACGGGACGGGCGAGGGTCTGTTCGGCCTGGTCACCGGCGAGGGGGAGACCGGCGCGGCGCTGTGCCGGGCGCGAGTGGACAAGGTTGCCTTCACCGGATCGACCGCCACGGCGAAGAAGGTCATGGCGACCTGCGCGGAGACCCTCACCCCGATCCTCGTCGAGTGCGGCGGCAAGGACGCCCTGCTCGTCGACCACGACGCCGACCTCGACGACGCCGCCGCGGCCGCGGTGTGGGGCGCGATGTCCAACGCCGGGCAGACCTGCGTGGGCGTGGAGCGGGTGTACGTCGTGGAATCGGTGGCCGAGGCCTTCCTCGACAAGATCGCCCAGCGGGCCGCGAAGATCCGGCCCGGCGGTGAGCCGCGCTCGAACTACGGCCCGATCACCATGCCCAGCCAGATCGGGATCATCTCCGGCCAGATCGACGACGCGCTCTCCCGCGGGGGACGGGCCGTCGTCGGCGGCCGTGACTCGGTGCACGCGCCCTACGTGGACCCGGTGGTGCTCGCCGACGTCCCCGAGGACTCCACGGCGGTCACCGACGAGACCTTCGGCCCGACCGTCGTCGTCAACCGGGTGCGCGACATCGACGAGGCCGTCGAGCGGGCCAACGCCTCGCGCTACGGGCTCGGCGGGTCGGTGTTCGCGAAGAAGCGCGGCTACGAGGTCGCTCGCCGCCTGCGCTGCGGGATGGTCTCGGTCAACGGGGTCATCGCGTTCGCGGCCATGCCCTCGCTGCCCTTCGGCGGCGTCGGGGACTCCGGCTTCGGGCGCATCCACGGCCGCGACGGGCTGCGGGAGTTCACGCGCCCGCTGGCGGTCTCCGAGCGGCGCTTCAAGAGCATCAACGTCATGACGTTCGACCGGCCCGGCTGGGTCGTGAAGGCCATGACCGTGCTGGCCGGGCTGATCTACCGACGGAACCGGTAAAGCCGCCGGAGGGGTGCGTCACGGCCCGGGTCGAGGGGGTGGGGACCGTCGGTGCTGCGTGACAGGATCGCCCGAACCCGGGCCGGTGAGGTCGCGGGGAGTCGACGAAGGGACAGTGGACGTGGCTCGCGAGTTCGCCCGGGTGGGTGTGGTCGGTCTGGGCACGATGGGCGCGGGCATCG
>JAVXWR010000012.1:0-3634 GCA_032230725.1 Actinomycetota bacterium | reverse complement strand
GGCTGCTTCGGGATGACCGAGACCGGCCACGGGTCGGACGTGCAGTCGGTGCACACCACGGCGACCTACGACCCGGCCACCGGCGAGTTCGTCGTCGACACCCCCACCGAGTCGGCGCGCAAGGACTACATCGGCAACGCCGCACGGGACGGGCGCATGGCCGTGGTGTTCGTCCAGCTGTGGACGGCGCCCGAGGGGCAGGACCCGCAGCGCTACGGCGTGCACGCGGTCCTCGTCCCGCTGCGCGACGGCCACGGCACCGTCCTGCCTGGCGTCGAGATCACCGACGACGGCCACAAGGAGGGCCTCAACGGCGTCGACAACGGCCGCCTGGCGTTCCACGGGGTGCGCGTGCCGCGCGAGAACCTCCTCGACCGCTACGGCACCGTCGCCGCCGACGGCACCTACTCCAGCTCGATCGAGAGCGAGAACCGGCGCTTCTTCACCATGCTCGGCGCGCTGGTGCGCGGCCGCATCAGCGTGTCGGGCTCGGCGGTCGGTGCCGCGATGCTCGCGCTGACGATCGCGGTCCGCTACGGCGACGCCCGTCGGCAGTTCGCCGCGCCCGGCGGCGACGGCGAGATCGCGATCCTCGACTACCTCGCCCACCAGCGGAAGCTCCTGCCGCTGCTGGCCCGGACCTACGCGCTGCGCTTCGCGCAGAACGAGCTCGTCGAGATGCTCCACGACATCCAGACCACCCGCGAGGCCGGCGGCGACGTGGACGAGCGCCGCCAGCGCGAGCTCGAGTCGCGCGCCGCGGGCGTCAAGGCGCTCTCCACCTGGAACGCCACCGAGGTCATCCAGGTCTGCCGCGAGGCCTGTGGCGGGCAGGGCTACCTCTCGGAGAACCGGCTCGCGGACCTGCGCGCGGACACCGACGTGTTCACCACCTTCGAGGGCGACAACACCGTCCTGCTCCAGCTCGTCGCCAAGGGCCTCATCTCCGGCTACGCCGACGACTTCGGCAACCTCGACACGCTCGGCACCATCCGTTTCGTCGCCGACCAGGTGCTGGACTCGGTCGCGGAGCGGACGTCGCTGCACGCCCTGGCGGAGCGGCTGCGCGGCGCGGCGACGGGGGGCGACGACGACGCCGTCCTCGACGCCTCCTGGCAGATCAAGCTGCTCGACGACCGCGAGGAGCACACGCTCGACTCGCTGGTCCGCCGCCTGCGGCCCGCCCGCGGCAAGGGGGTGGGCGCCGACCGCGCGTTCCAGATCTTCAACAACGCCCAGGACCACCTGCTCCGGGCGGCCCGCAGCCACCTCGACGGGCTCGTCCTCGACGCGTTCAACCGGGCCTGCGAGGCCCAGGCGGACCCGACGGCGAAGGGCCTGATGCGGCAGGTGTGCGACCTGTACGCGCTCTCGGTGATCGAGGCCGACAAGGGCTGGTTCCTCGAGCACGGCCGGATGTCCGCGACGCGGTCGAAGGCCGTCACGGCGGAGGTCAACCGGCTCTGCCTCGGGCTGCGGCCCCACGCCCGGGCGCTCGTCGACGCGTTCGGCATCCCGGAGCCCTGGATCGGCGCCCCCATCGCGATCGGCGACGAGCAGCGCCGGCAGGACGAGGCCGTCGCGTACGCAGGGGCGCCGCGGGCCTGAACGGGTGCGAGTCGTGTGAACGGGGGCGGTCCGGGTACAGGGTGGACACGGCACCGGTCCGCCGCCTCCGGTGCGCCGCCCGAGGAAGGACCACGACGTGACGAGCACCCCGGCCGATCCCCACGGGCAATGGGACAGCGGTGCCCAGGTGATGCCGCCGCCTCCGAAGAACGGCGCAGCCCTGGCCTCGCTGTTGCTCGCGATCCTCGCGCTCATCCTCTGCTGGCTGTCCGTCGTCGGTGTCTTCATCGGCAGCGGCGGAGTCATCGGGTTCGGGCTCGTCCCGATCGTGCTCGCCCTCATCGCCATCGTGCTGGCGATCGCCGGCATGCGGCGCGCGGCGCGCCAGGGTGCCTCGCGTCGGGGGCTCGCGGTCGGCGGGCTCGTCGTCGGGATCGTGGCGCTGATCGCGTCCGTGGTGATCACGGTCGCGGCAGCGGTGTTCCTGGTGGTCGTCCCCGGCGGACTCGGGCAGAGCGCAGACCAGTTCCAGCAGTGTCTGCGCCAGCAGGCGGTGCAGGGAACCCCGCTCGACCAGATCCAGCAGATCTGCGCGCAGCAGGCGGGGCAGCAGGTCCAGAAGCAGGTCGGCGGCGGCTGAGCCCGCCCATCCCCTGACACACCACGGGCCCCGCACCTGGATCCAGGAGCGGGGCCCGTCGTCGTGTGATGGGTGTCCGAACCGGGCGATGAGCCGCCTCGCGGCGGTTGGCACAGCAGGGCTTCAGCCGAACGATCGTCCCTGGAGGCCTTCTTAAATGAGACCCGGGGGCACATGGCGCCCGGTCCGGACGCCCGATACAACCACGTGGCCCGCCGCCGTGTTCCCCGGGGGGCGGCTCGCCTGCCGGGCCCGGAGCACCGGCGCCCTCAGCCCGCAGGTACCACGCCGACGCCGTCGCGCACCGCGCGCAGCGGCCGGTCCGACGGGGTGTTGACGACGGCGAGCGCGCCGCCCGCCGGCTTGCGGACCATCTGCGTGGAGCCGCCGCCGTCGAGCGCGACGGCCTGCGGGTATCCGAGCTCGACGACGAGGCGGCCCAGCTGGGCGAGGGTGGCTCCCACACTCGCCTGCTGCCGGCCGTCCACGGCGATCAGGGCCAGGGTCCGGCCGTCGGCGGACAGTCCCACCGCGGTCCGCGGGGCCCGCTCGGTGTCCTGCAGGCCTGCCCACGGCGCCCCGCCGCGCACCAGCGGCAGGGCGCCCAGGGCCGTGCGCAGCGGGGGCGACCCGAGCGCACGCAGCTCCCAGTGCGGCGTCGCCCGGTCCCCGACCCGCAGTGCGCGCAGGGCGTCCGCCCCCGCATCCCGCCCGACGAGCGCCACCGCGCCGGCCGGTACGGGCGCGGTGCCGACCGGACCGGTGGCGGCCACCGTGCCGTTGCGGACCAGGACCTCCACGGTGCGCGGGCTGCACGGCGCGTGCGCGTCGGTGTCGGAACCACAGACGGTGCGCGTGCGGGGCACCCCGCCCCACGCCGGGGTGAAGACGGTGATGCCGCCGACGGGCACCACGTAGGTGTTCAGCCCCCGCAGCGGGAGCGACGCGGCTGCCGTGGCCACGCTGCCGGCGAAGCGCACGGAGTCGATGCGGGCGGACCCGGACGTGTCGATCCCCAGCACCGTGTCGGGGTCGGAGCCGGGGGGACCCGGAGGCGCCGGCCGGCGGCCGGGGACGACGGACGAGGTGATCGGGACCCCGCCGGCGAGCTCCACCCCGACGGGCGCCCCGGTGCCGCCCTCGTCGAAGAAGTCGCCGTTGACCGCGGCGATCGCGCCGGCGCGGGCGGCTAGGTCGGGCACCGTCGCCGTCGCGGTGACGACGGGGGAGCGGAGCAGGGCGATGGCCACGGTCCGGTTCGCGAGGTCGACGCGCACGACGTGCCCGCGCACCCGGCCCGCGGCCACCGTCGTCGTGAAGTCGCGGTACTGGGTGCCCGCGACGTCGCCGCCCCGGGGGTCCAGCACCTGGTCGAGCACCCGGCCGGGCGGCTCGGGCGGTGGCGGCGGGACCGCCGAGCCCCCC
>JAVXWR010000888.1:0-5431 GCA_032230725.1 Actinomycetota bacterium | reverse complement strand
TCATGCGGGGCGGCTCCTACCTGTGCCACGACTCGTACTGCTACCGCTACCGGGTGGCGGCGCGGTCGTCGAACACTCCCGGGTCGAGCTCGGGCAACCTCGGGTTCCGCTGCGCCACCTCCGCATCCTGACGACTCACTGGGCCGTCATGACCCGCCGGTGCAGCCCGCCGTCGTCGTGTCCGTCCTCGTCGCCGGTGAGGTCGATGCGGACGCGGTGGACGGTGCCGGTGAAGTCGGTGTCCGCGTAGTCGTCGCTGACCGGAGTGCCGAGGGCGACGCCGACGTCGAAGGTCTCGTCGAAGGAGAAGTAGTACGCGACGGTCGCGTCGACGACGCCGTCGGCGACCTTCACGCCGTCCACCGACAGGACCGCGGTCCCGCCGCGGCCCACGCCGCCGCCGTCGTAGCAGAAGTCGAGCCGGACCTCGTGGCGTCCGGCGGGCATCGGTTCCGCGCCGCGGAGGGTGTGCCACCGCAGGCCGAACCGGTTGTAGACGTAGCAGGGCCGACCCCGGAGGCAGTAGAGCGCCCAGCCCCCGAACCGCCCGCCCTGGGCGACGATCAGCCCTTCGCTGTCGAGGACGGTGTCGACGTCGGCGATCACCGAGTGGGAGCGGTTCTTGACGTTCGGAGCGGTCTCCTCGGTGAGGCGGCGGGTGTGCCCGCGGTAGGTGACCGAGCGGCGGTCGCCGAGCAGGTCGAGCCGGCCGGCGAGGTGCGGGTTCTCCCGCTCGGTGACCCGGTCGTCGAGCGGGAGGACCTGGTGGCGCGCCGCCTCGATCAGGAACAGCTCGCGCAGGGCGGCGAGCCGCCCGGGGTGGGAGGCGGCGACGTCGTGGGCCTGGCTCGGGTCGGTGGCGAGGTCGTAGAGCTCCCAGACGTCGTCGCGGAAGGCCGGCCGGCCCGTCGGGACCATCTCCCAGGGCACCCCGTGACGGGTCACCGCCGTCCAGCCCTCGTGGTAGATGCCGCGGTTGCCGCACATCTCGAAGTACTGGGTGCGGCGGCGCTCGGGCGCGTCGGCAGCGTCGAAGGTGTGGCGCATGCTGACGCCCTCGATCGGTTGCTGGGCGGCCCCGTCGACCGACACCGGGTGGGGGAGCCCGGCGCAGTCGAGCACGGTCGGGAGCACGTCGATGACGTGGTGGAACTGGTGGCGCAGCCCGCCCCGGTCGCTGATGCCCCGCGGCCAGTGCACGACCAGCCCGTCCCGGGTGCCGCCGAGATGCGAGGCCACCTGCTTCGTCCACTGGTACGGCGTGTTCATCGCGAGCGCCCAGCCCACCGGGGCGATGGGGTAGCTCGCGGACCCGCCCAGCTCGTCGAGCCGGCCGATCATCTCGGCGGGGTCGTCGACCAGGCCGTGCCCGAGGCGGTGCTCGACGAGGCTGCCCTCGATGCCGCCCTCGCCCGAGGCGCCGTTGTCGCCGATCAGGTAGACGAACAGCGTGTCGTCGAGCGCGCCCAGCTCCTCCAGCGCCGCGACGAAGCGACCGAGCTGGGTGTCGGCGTGCTCGGTGAACCCGGCGAAGGTCTCCATGAACCGCGCGCCCAGCGTGCGCCGGTCGTCGTCGAGCTCGTCCCAGTGCGGCACGCCCTGCGCCCACGGGGCCAGGTCGGTGTGTCCGGGGACGACGCCCAGCTCCTTCTGGCGGGCGAGCGTGAGCTCGCGCTGGCGGTCCCAGCCGTGGTCGAACTCGCCGCGGTAGCGCCGCGGCCACTCCGGCGCGACGTGCAGCGGGGCGTGCGAGGCGCCGAAGGCGAGATAGGTGAAGAACGGCCGGTCGGGGGTCAGCGTGCGCTGGGTGCCGACCCAGTCGACGGCGTGGTCGACGAGGTCCTCGGAGAGGTGGTAGCCCGGCCGGCGGACGGGCTCGACCGGGGTGGTGCCCTCGTAGAGCAGCGGGGACCAGTGGTTCATCTCGGCGCCCATGAAGCCGTAGAAGTGGTCGAAGCCCTCGCCGGTGGGCCAGCGCTCGAACGGCCCGACCGGGCTGATCTCCGACGGCGGGGTCTGGTGCCACTTGCCGAACGCGGCGGTCGAGTAGCCGTTGGCCTGCAGCGTCCGGGCCATCGTCGCCGCGCTGCGCGGCCGGAATCCGGAGTAGCCGGGCGCGGCGGTCGCCATCTCGGTGGTCCCGCCCATGCCGACGGAGTGGTGGTTGCGCCCGGTCATCAGCGCCTGCCGGGTCGGGGAGCACAGCGCGGTGACGTGGAAGCGGGTGTAGCGCAGCCCGTCGGCGGCCAGCCGGTCGGCCGTCGGCATCCGGCAGGGCCCGCCGAAGGCGCTCGAGCTGCCGAACCCGAGGTCGTCGAGGACGACGACCACCACGTTCGGGGCCCCTTCGGGCGCCGCCGTGGGGCGGACCGGGTCGAACGGGTCGGCCTGCTCGCCGATCCCGAGGGCGGTGACCACCCTCGACGGCGCCTGCGGCTCCGGCAGCACGTGACGGCCCCCGACGAACCCGCTCATGGCACTCCTCGCTCCTCGTCGATCCGTCCACGCACCATCGTCGGGAAGAAGCGTTCAGGACCAGCGGATGTTTGTGCACACCGATGTTTAGATGTGCTGCATGGAGCTGTCGCTGCGACGTCTCCGGACGCTGCGGGAGGTCGCGCGCCGGGGCGGGGTCAACGCGGCGGCCGCGACCCTGCACTTCTCGCCGTCGGCCGTGTCCCAGCAGCTCGAGGCTCTCGCCGTCGAGGTCGGTGCCCCGGTCCTCGAGCGGGTCGGGCGCGGAGTGCGGCTCACCGAGGTCGGCCGCGTCCTGGTCGAGCACGCCGAGGTCCTCCTCGCCGCCGAGCAGGCGGCCTGCGCGGCCGTCGAGGAGGTCCGGCAGAGCCTGACCGCGCACCTCACGGTCGGGGTGTTCGCGGCCGCCGCGGCCGCCCTGCTGCCCGCCGTCATCGACGACCTCGGGGCGCGGCACCCTGGGATCACCCTGGACAGCACCGACGCCGACCCCGAGGACGTCGTCACCGACGTGCGTCACGGCCACCTCGACCTGGCGCTGCTGCTCGACTACCCCGACGCCCCCGAGCCCTGGAAGCCCGACCTCGCCGTCGTCCCGCTGGGCCGGGACCACATCCACCTCGCCGCCCCGGCCGGCACCTCCTACGGGCCGGGCGTCGACCTCGGAGCCCTCGCCGAGGAGGACTGGATCATCTCCGGGCCGGAGACCTACTGGGGGCGCGCCGTGCGGACGGCGTGCCGGGCCGCGGGCTTCGAACCCCGCATCCGGCACCGCGTCGACAGCTCCGCCACCGCCCTGGCCATGGTCGCGGCCGGCCTCGGCGTCACCCTCGTCAGCGACCTGGGGCGGATCTTCTCCCCGGCGCGCGGCGTCGTGGTCGTCCCGCTCGCCCGTCCGCTCTCGCGCACCATCGTCGTCGCCCACCTCCTGCACACCCGCGACCGGCCGACCGCCCGGGCCGTCCTCGACGCGTTCTCCCGCGCCGCGGTGTCGCTGGGTCTGGCACCTGCCGAGCCCCCCGATCCGGCCTGACCCCGACCGGCGACCCGAACCCCGACCCGAGGAGCCCCGATGGCCGTGACCACCGATCAGCACGGTCGCGTGCTCGTCGTCCGCATCGAGCGGCCCGAGAAGCGCAACGCGATCGACGCGCCCACCGCACGCGGGATCGACGACGCGCTCAACCGGTTCCAGGACGACCCCGCGCTGTGGGTGGCGGTCCTCACCGGCACGTCCGACGTGTTCTGCGCGGGCACCGACATCGTCGCCGGACCGGGGGAGCCGACCCCGCGCGGCGGCCCCTACGGGGTCATCCGCCGCCATCACACCAAGCCGGTCATCGCCGCCGTCGAGGGTCTCGCGCTCGGTGGCGGCTTCGAGATCGCGATGTCCTGCGACCTCGTCGTCGCCTCCCGGGCCGCCTCCTTCGGGCTGCCGGAGACCCGGCGCGGCCTGGTCGCCAACTCCGGCGCGCTGCTGCGGGCGATGCGCTGCCTGCCGCTCAACATCGCCCGCGAGCTCCTGCTCACCGGCGCCCGGCTCGACGCCGGGCGCGCGTACGAGATCGGCTTCGTCAGCCGGCTCGCCGAGCCCGGGCACGCCGTCGAGGCCGCCCTGCACCTCGCCGAGGAGATCGGTGCCTCGTCGCCCACCGCGGTGTCGGCAACCCTGCAGGCGCTGGAGGAGCAGTGGGAGCAGGCCGAGACGCTGGGATGGGCGGTGACGGCCCGGGCCGAGCAGCGGATCGCCGCCGGACCGGACAAGCAGGAGGGCCTCGACGCGTTCGCCGAGAAGCGCCCCCCGCGGTGGAGCGACCCGACGACCGCACCGACCACGCTCCGTCCCACCCAGCACCGCCGGGGCGCCCGGGAGCTGATCGACGCCGTGCTCGACGAGCACACCTACCGCTCCTGGGACGAGCAGGTCCTCGCGCCACCCGCCGCCGTCGACAGCCCGGGCTACCGGGCGGACCTGGCCGTCGCCCGCGAGCGCAGCGGGGAGGACGAGGCGGTCCTGACCGGTGAGGGCGACCTGGCCGGCCGGCGGATCGCGGTGGTGGTGAGCGAGTTCCGCTTCCTCGCCGGCTCCATCGGCGTCCACTCCGCAGCGCGGATCCTCGCCGCGGTCCAGCGCTCGACCGGGCGGGGCCTGCCGCTGCTCGCGGTGACCGCCTCCGGCGGCACGCGGATGCAGGAGGGGGCGCTCGCGTTCGCCCGGATGCCGGCCATCGCCGCGGCCGTCGCCGCGCACCGGGCCGCCGGGCTGCCCTACGTCGTCTACCAGCGCCACCCGACCACCGGAGGGGTGCTCGCCTCGTGGGGCTCGCTGGGGCACCTCACCCTCGCCGAGCCGGGCGCGCTGATCGCCTTCCTCGGTCCGAAGGTCTACGCGGCCCTGCACGGCGAGGCGTTCCCCGTCGGCGTGCAGACCGCCGAGAACCTCCTGGCGCACGGCGTCGTCGACGCAGTGGTGGCGCCGGACGAGCTGCGTGCATCCCTGGCGACGTTTCTAAAGCTGCTGCGGCAGGACGGAACCGGCAGAGGTGGGGGCGATTCTGCCCCGGAGCCGGGTGCCGCGCCCGGGCCGGCGTGGGAGTCGGTCGAGCGCACCCGCCGCGCGCAGCGTCCCGGGCTGGCCGAGGTCCTCGCGCACCACGGGGAGCCCCTGGTGGCCCTCTCCGGCACGGGACGCGGCGAGACCGCCGACGGTCTGGTCGTCGGCGTGACCCGCTTCGCCGGCCGCGCGTGCGTCCTGATCGGGCAGGACCGTGCCGCTGAGCGGGCCGCTCCGGTGGGTCCCGGCTCGCTGCGCACCGTCCGGCGCGCCCTGGTGATCGCCCGCGAGCTCGACCTCCCGGTGGTCACCGTCATCGACACCGTCGGCGCGACGCTGTCCGTGGCCGCGGAGCAGGGCGCCCTGGCCGGGGAGATCGCGTCGTGCCTGGCCGAGCTGGCC
>JAVXWR010000880.1:0-3596 GCA_032230725.1 Actinomycetota bacterium | reverse complement strand
CGACGGCGTGGCTCGTCGGGTGCGCGCTGGGCGTGTGGACCACGACGAGCGGCTTCGGCGAGTACGCGATGGGGATGTTCAGCGTGCACATGGGCAGCCACATGCTGCTCTCGATGCTCGTGCCGATTCTGCTCGTTCTCGGAGGGCCGGTGACCCTCGCGCTGCGCGCCCTGCCCCCGTCGCGGTCGGGCGAGGACGGCGGCCCCGCCCTGGACGGGCCCCGCGAGTGGCTGACCTCGCTGCTCGGCTCGCCGGTCTCGCGGGTGCTCACCCACCCCGTCGTCGCGCTGGTGCTGTTCGTCGGGTCCTTCTACGCGCTGTACTTCTCGCCGATCTTCGGCGCCGCGCTGCCGTACCACTGGGCCCACCAGCTGATGTACCTGCACTTCGTCGTCACCGGCTACCTCTTCTTCTGGCCGATCATCGGGGTCGACCGATCCCCGCGGCCACTGCCCCACGTCGCGCGGCTGGCGCTGCTGCTCGCGTCGATGCCGTTCCACGCGTTCTTCGGGGTGGCGCTGTTCGGGGCGGACACCGTGATCGGGGGTCGCTTCTTCGGCGACCTCGCCCTGCCGTGGGTGCCGGACCTGCTGGCCGACCAGAGCCTCGGCGGCGGCGTCGCCTGGGCGGCCGGCGAGCTGCCCCTGCTCGCGGTGGTGATCGCGCTGCTCGTGCAGTGGTCCCGCCACGACGACCGCGAGGGCGCGCGGGACGACCGGCGGGCCGACCGCGACGGCGACGGCGACGGCGAGCTGGCCAGCTACAACGCCATGCTCGCCGACCTGGCGCGGCGCCGGCACTGATCGCGGGCCGACGCGCGCTACGCCGTCCGGCCCACGGCGGCGCCCGCACGACGCCGTTGGACGCCGCCCGCCGACCGCACCCCGCAGGACACGCAACCACCCGGCGTGATCGGCCGTTGGTCCCCCCAGAGGTCACCACCGACGTCGGGGAGGCACCGATGGGCAAGCGCTCGGCCGCGCAGCAGACCCGGGGTACCGGATCACGCACGCCCCTGATCGTCGGCATCCTGGTGGTGGGGGTCCTCGCGATCGTCATCGGCAGCACCCTCTTCAGTCGCGACGACGCGGACGCCTCGGGCGGCTCCTCGACCGTGGGCCCGATCCCCATCACCCGCGCCGCGGTGCAGTTCCCCACGAGCGTCGACGGCGGGGTCGTGGTGGCGGGCGCGCCGAAGGCCGCGAAGGGCAAGGCCGGGCCGCACACCCTCGACCTCTACGAGGACGCCCTCTGCCCCGCCTGCCAGGCCCTCGAGTCGCGCGGCGGGGCGAGGTTGGCGAAGGCGGTGACCGACGGGACGCTGCGCATCCGCTACCACCTGCTCAACATGCTCGACCAGCGCTCGCAGCCGGCGGGCTACTCGACCATCGGCGGCAACGCGATGATGTGCGGCGCCGAGAACGGGATCTTCCCGGACCTCCACGTCAGCCTCTACACCGCGCAGCCCGAGGAGAACGGCACGGCCTGGAGCGTCGACCAGATCGTCGACCTCGGCAAGCGTCTCGGCGCCGGCCCGGGGTTCGAGGCCTGCGTGCGCGGCGGGGCCCACACGAAGGACGTCACCGCCAACTTCGCCCAGGCCTCGCACGACCCGAAGCTCGTGCGCCAGGGCGCGACCGGCTTCGGGACCCCGACGATGGTCCTCGACGGTGCCCTGCTCCAGCCCGGCGACACCCGGCTGGACAAGCTGGTCCCCGCCGACTCCTGAGCCCTACTTCCGAGCGAAGGGGCCCTTCGCTCGGATATAGAGCGGCCAGGGGCGCCCCTCGCCGGAACGTTCGGCGTCGTGAGCCGGCGCCCCTCGCCGGAACGTCCGGCGTCCTGAGCCGGCGTCCTGAGCCGTCGTCAGTTCTGTAGCCGGAACCGCCGCAGGCGCAGGCTGTTGCCCACCACGAAGACGCTCGAGAGCCCCATCGCCGCACCCGCGATCATGGGGTTGAGCAGCCCGAGCGCGGCGAGCGGCAGGGCGGCGACGTTGTAGGCGAACGCCCAGAACAGGTTGCCGCGGATCGTCGAGAGCGTCCGGCGGGCCAGGCGCAGCGCGTCGGTGACGCCCCGCAGATCGTCGCCGACCAGGGTCAGGTCCCCGGCGTCGACGGCGAGCGCGGACCCGCCGCCCATGGCCAGGCCGAGGTCGGCGCGGGCCAGCGCGGCCGCGTCGTTGACCCCGTCGCCGACCATCGCGACGACCCGTCCCTCGCCCCGGAGCCGCTCCACGACGTCGGCCTTCTCGGTGGGCAGCACCTCGGCGACGACGTCCTCGGGCGCGATCCCGACCTCGGCGGCCACCGCGTGGGCGGCCGCGGCGTTGTCGCCGGTCAGCAGGACCGGGCGCAGGCCCGTCGCGCGCATCCGGGCGACCGCCTCGGCCGAGGTCGGCCGCACGGTGTCGGCGACGGCGAGGACCGCGCGGGCGGCGAGCCGGCCGGCGTCGTCGGCCCACGCGACGACGACCGCGGTCGCGCCGGCGGCCTCGGCGTCGCGGTGGGCGCGGTCGAGGTCGGCGGGCAGGGTCACGCCCTCCGATTCCACGAGGCGGCGGCGCCCGACGAGCGCCGTGGTCCCCTCGACCGTGCCGCGCACCCCCAATCCGTCGACGACCTCGAGCCCGTCGACCACCTCGACGCCCGCCGCGGTCGC
This sequence comes from Actinomycetota bacterium, assembly GCA_032230725.1. Lineage (GTDB taxonomy): Bacteria > Actinomycetota > Actinomycetes > Mycobacteriales > Pseudonocardiaceae > Actinomycetospora. The sequence goes on along the minus strand of JAVXWR010000880.1, from coordinate 935 downwards.
ACCCGCCGTCGCCCGCCCGGCCTCGACCAGCGCTCGGGCCACCGGGTGGTCCACGTCGGTCTCGAGCGCGACGACGCGGCGCCACACCGCATCGTCGTCGACCCCCTCGGTGCGGTGGAGCGAGCGCAGGCCCATCCGCCCCGTCGTCACCGTCCCGGTCTTGTCGAGCACCACGGTGTCGACCTTCCGCGACGTCTCGAGCACCTGCGGCCCGCGGATCAGGATGCCCAGCCGGCGTCCGCGGCCGGCGGCCACGGCGAGTGCCGTCGGGGTCGCGAGGCCGAGCGCGCAGGGGCAGGCGACGACGAGCACGGCCATGGCGGCCGCCACCGCGAAGCCCGCGTCGGCGTCGGCGAACCACCAGAACCCGAACGTGTAGGCGGCGAGCACGAGCACCACCGGGACGAAGCGGCCGGCGATCTTGTCCGCCAGCCGCTGGACCGAGGCCTTGCCGAGCTGCGCGTCCTGCACGCGCCGGGTCAGGCGCGCCCACTGGGTGTCGGCGCCGACGCCCGTCGCGCGCACCAGGAGCCGTCCCGACGCGGACCGGGTGCCGGCGAGCACACGGGTGCCCGCGGCGGCCTCGACGGGTACGGACTCGCCGGTCATGGCGGCGACGTCGAGGGTCGCGGTCCCCTCGGTGACGACGCCGTCGACCGGCACGACGTCCCCGGCCTCGACGACCACGTGGTCGCCCACCAGGACGTTGTCCACCGGGACGCGCAGGGCGCGGTCGCCGACGACGAGCGTCGCGTCGGGGGTGGCGTGCTCGTCGGCGCCGGCCCCGCCTGCGGCCAGGGCCTTCGTGCGGCCCCGCATCTCGATCCAGCGCCCGACGAGGACGGCGGTGACGATCGCGACGGCCGCCTCGAGGTAGATCGTCCGCGTGCCGCCCCAGACGTCGGGGGCCGGGACGAGCGAGAGGCCGTGGTGGA
>JAVXWR010000862.1:0-3097 GCA_032230725.1 Actinomycetota bacterium | reverse complement strand
GATCTCCTTGAGCGCCTGCCGACCACGGGTCGCAACTCCAGGGGCGGAGCTGGATGCGCTGGACGAACGAGGACGACCGGGCGAGCGGCGCCCACCGGTGCGCCGACCGGCTGCGATGTACGGGGCGAAGATGTCCCGGAGAGCCTCGGCGTTCTTGGCCGAAAGGTCGATCTGGTACGTCACTCCATCAAGGGCCAATTCGACGGTCTCATCTGCTTCGGTGCCCTCCAGGTCGTCGACCAGGGAAACAACCGTCTTCTCTGCCATGAGCAGGAGTGTCCGGGTACTGGTCGAAAAGTCAAGGCAGCCACTCGAAAAAGGAACAGGCGGACGTTCACGGGCACCTTCGCTACCACAGGACGCGCTGCCCCACGTTGCGCTCCTGACGGCACGGCTAGCCGCTCAGACACTAGCGCCGCTGATTCAGGAACGTTGACCGCCGGTGGTTCCGGCGAAGAGTTCGTCGGCCGGTATGGGCGGGGCTGGGCGCCGAAGCCCGGGCAGCCACGACGAGCTGCTCGCCCAGGGCGCCGAGGACCGCGGCGACTTATGTCGGAGGAAGGTCACATGGCCCTCGCCGCTCAAGGGACGCCGTCTTGGGTCACGGCCCGGTCCAGCGAGGATTGATTTGTAACCCGTTCAGGGGCAGATTGGAGGTCCCACAAGCTTCTTGACCAGGGGGTATCTATGACCGAACACGTGGAACCGGAGCTAGATACAGACCACCAGCGGCAGGCCGCAGCCGCCGCGGTGGAAGGGTTGTCGGCGGACTCGAAGCAGGAGTTGGTCGGCTCGCTCGTGCAAAGCTTAGGAGGCGAGCAACAGAAACAGGCCGCGGCTGCGGCAACCAACGGTCTACCAGCAGACTCGAAGCAAGAGCTGGTTACCTCGCTCGTGCAAAGCCTGGGAGCCGAGCAACAGAAGCAGTCCGCGACGGCGGCCATCAGCGGACTCTCCCCGGAAGATCAAGAAGACGTGGCTGCGTCCATTCTCGGAACTCCCGATAGGAAGACTCGGCAAAGGTTATGGTACATCGTGATCGGAACGATTGGTGGTGCCATCTTCATCTTCGGAATCTTGACGTTCGTGCTGGTCCTGATGGGGAAAAACGCTGAGGGCGTTCTGGCCCTCGCGACGACAGCACTTGGAGGTGTTGTCGGACTTGTCTCGACCAGCCCAGTCAGTGGCAAGACTTCGCGCTGAGCGGCCCGGCTCTAGCTCGCTTACCAACAGGAGCCGCGTCGGACGCAAGTCGCGGCGAAGCGGTATCCCCGCCGGTCGGTCACCGTCATCGCGAGGCGGCGGACATGCTCCGTACTTCTCCGGGTCATCGCTCTCGATCTCGTGGTTCATCTGGCCTCTGTTCCTCCCCACGGGTGCGTATGCAACCGGGTGTTCGGAGACCCTGCACCTCGACCGCCGGCTACGAGTCGGGGCTTGACCCGCGACCTGCTCGATTGAGCATCTCGGGGACCTCGGCGCGATCTTCGATACGGCCGACCCGCCACGACCTCGACGCCGAACTGAACCAGGTGGCCGTTTACCGGCTCTTCCGGAGATGGAGTGCAGCTGAGGGGCGTGATCGGGCCGGTGGCGGGGGTCGTGTCGCTGCGCTGAGGCGGGCCCCGGGCGGCTGATGATGAAGGTTCCTACGCCGTTCCCCAGCAGCCCCCGGGAGCCCTGTGGTGGAGCCTACGTCTGCGCCCGCTCCCATCGTCGCCGACACGATCGTCCGCACGGTCGAGCTCGGGGTTCGGATCACCGATGCCGCGATCGCCGGCGAGCTCACGGTGGTGTTCTGCGAGCTGCTCACCGACGGGCCCGGGCGGTGCCCGGGCTGCGGCGGGATCGTGGGTGTCTACCGCGACACCGTCGAGCGCCGCGTCACCGACGTCCCCGTGGTGGGGCATCCGCTTGAGCTGCGGGTGCGTGTCCCTCGCTATCGCTGTGTCCACGACGGCTGCGTCCGGGAGGTGTTCTGCCACGACACCAGCCGGCTGGCGCGCCCCGGCTGGTCGACCACCCGGCGGTGCGCGCAGTTCATCCTGCGTCGACTGATGCTGGACAAGGCCACCGTCACGGCGGTGGCCCGCGAGCTCGGCCGCTGCTGGGACACCGTGAACAGCATCGCCGTCAAGGCCACCACCGGGCTGCTACTGACCGCCGGGCCGGCGCGGCTCGACGGGGTGCGGGTCATCGGTGTCGACGAGCACCGCTGGGCCCATACCCGCACCGCCGACGCCGACGGGTTCGTCACCGTGATCACCGACCTCACCGCCGTCGTCGCAGGTCACGGTCCCGCGCGGCTGCTCGACCTGGTCCCGGGCCGCTCCGCGGCGGCCCTGACCGGCTGGCTGGCCGCCCGCGAGCAGGATTTCCGCGACCGGGTGGAGATCGTGGCCATGGACGGGTTCGGCGGCTACAAGAATGCCGTCACCGCGGCGCTGCCCGAGGCGATCACGGTGATGGACCCGTATCACGTCGTGGCGTTGGTCGGGCACAAACTCGACCTGTGCCGCCAGCGGGTCCAGCAGGACACGACCGGCCACCGGGGCCGCGGTGGGGACCCGCTCTACCGGGTGCGCCGCACCCTGCGGACTCGCCTGGCGCTGCTGACCGACAAGCAGAAGACGCGACTGGAGGCCGTGTTCGCCCTCGACGAGCACGTGGCCGTGTCGGTCACGTGGTGGGTCTACCAGCAGGTCATCGCTGCCTACGCTGACCACGACCGCCAACGCGGGAAGGCGTTGCTAACCACAGTGATCGACACACTCCGAGCGGCGGTGCCGGTCGGGCTCGAGGAACTCGCCACCCTCGGACGGACCCTGCACCGGCGCCGGGACGACGTCCTGGCCTACTTCACCCACCGCGCCTCGAACGGCCCGACCGAGGCGATAAACGGCCGCCTCGAAGCCCTACGCCGCAATGCCCTCGGGTTCCGCAACCTCGTCAACTACCGCATCCGCTCCCTACTGCACTGCGGAGCACTCGCACTCTGAAACCGGAAGAGCCGCTTTTCGACGAGGACCACCGGTCGGCGAGGTGGTCATGATCGTCCGGCCAGTCGCTGGGGTCCTCGGCACCCTCGGCCGCGTCG
>JAVXWR010000917.1:0-2805 GCA_032230725.1 Actinomycetota bacterium | reverse complement strand
GAGCTGGCAGCGACCGTCACCGGCCTCGGTGCCGCTGTCGCGGTGCTGGTGCACCAGCCTGCCCTCGCCGAGGTCGCCGAGGGGATTCGCAGCGATCTCGTCGGCGCCGGTGTCGACGCCCATCGCGTGGAGCTGCCAGACGCCGAGGGCGGCAAGGCGCTCACCGTGGCGGGGTTCTGCTGGGAGGTCTGCGGCCGGATCGGCCTCACCCGCGACGACGTGGTGATCTCACTCGGCGGCGGGGCGGCCACCGACCTCGCCGGTTTCGTGGCGGCCACCTGGATGCGCGGGGTGCGGGTGGTGCACGTCCCCACCACGCTGCTCGCCATGGTCGACGCCGCCGTCGGCGGCAAGACCGGCATCAACACCGCCGCCGGCAAGAACCTGGTGGGCGCCTTCCACGAGCCGTCGGCGGTACTCGTGGACCTGGCCGTGCTCGACACGCTGCCCGCCACCGAGCTGGCCGCAGGCAGCGCGGAGATCGTCAAGGCCGGGTTCATCGCCGATCCGGTGATCCTTGACCTGTTCGAGGCCGATCCCACGGCCGCGCTGGACCCGGGGGGCCTTGTGCTCCCCGAGCTCGTCCGCCGCTCGATCCAGGTGAAGGCCGACGTGGTGGCGGCCGACCTGCGGGAGTCGCACCTGCGGGAGATCCTCAACTACGGCCACACGCTGGCCCACGCCATCGAGCGACGTGAGGACTACCGCTGGCGCCACGGGGCCGCGGTGAGCGTCGGGCTGGTGTTCGCCGCGGAGCTGGCCCGAGCGGCGGGTCGCCTCGACGACGCCACCGCTGCCCGGCACCGCGCGATCCTGCAGTCGATCGGGCTGCCGGTCTCCTACGAGCGCGGGGCGCTCCCGGAGCTGGTGCAGACGATGCGCGGGGACAAGAAGTCGCGTGCCGGGATGCTGCGCTTCGTCGTGCTGGACGGGCTCGCGGCACCGAGCAGGCTGGAGGGGCCGGCGCCGGAGCTGCTGGAGAGGGCGTACGCGGCGGTGTCCTCGTGAGCGACCCGCAGCCGGTCCTCGTGCTGAACGGGCCCAACCTGGGCAGGCTCGGCACCCGGGAACCCGCCGTGTACGGCGCAACGACCTACGCCGATCTCGTGGCCCTGTGCGAGCGCATCGGCAGTGAGCTCGGCCTGGGGGTCGAGGTCCGGCAGACCGACCACGAGGGCGAGCTGCTCGGCTGGCTGCACGCCGCAGCGGATGCGGGTACGCCGGTGGTGCTCAACGCCGCGGGGTGGACGCACACCTCGGTGGCGGTGCGCGACGCGTGCGCCCAGCTCACCGCCCCACTGGTGGAGGTGCACATCAGCAACGTGCACGCCCGCGAGGAGTTCCGCCACCACTCCTACATCTCCGCGGTGGCCAGCGGCGTGATCGTGGGTCTCGGCGTGGGCGGCTACGGTCTCGCGTTGCGCTGGATCGCCGAGCAGGGCCGCCCGGATCAGTAACCGCCCGGATCAGTAACCGCGCTGCGGGGGCGGGTACTCCTCGCGAGCCACCACGACGGGGCGGCTCCGTCGGGCCAGCGCCAGGCTGGCGATCAGCCCGACGACGCCGACGGCGGCGAGGATCCACCCGACGAGGGTCAGGTCGATCCCGCTCAGGTTGACGTTGATGGCGAGGGCGAGGATCAGGCCGATCGCGATCAGGCCGATGCTCGATCCGATTCTCATGCGGTGATCTACCCGGAACGTGATCGGCGGACACATCCGGGTGGCCCTCCCGGCACTCACCGCACCCGCGCGCCGGCCCCAAGGCGTTCCCGATCCACCACCAGGCCTCGCGACGTTCGCCCGGTCGCCTGCACCCTCGCGGGAGCGCCGTCACCGGTGTCCAGGCGAACTGCAGGTCGGGGTGGGTGGTCAGGAGAACGGGCGCGAGAACGACGGGCGAATTCCCGTACCGTGCAGCGCATGTTCCGGTCCCGCCGTACCGCCCTGCGCGCGCTGCTCCGCGCGGCGGAGGTCGACGCCCTGCTCGTCACCGACCTGATCAACATCCGGTACCTGACCGGCTTCACCGGCTCGAACGCCGCGCTGCTGGTGCACGCCGACAGCGACGCCGCGAGCCGCTTCTGCACGGACGGGCGGTACCGGACGCAGGCCGCGGAGCAGGTGCCCGACCTGGAGACCGTCATCGAGCGGGGTAGTGCTGTCGCGCTCGCCTGCTCGGCAGGCAGTTGGGGTGTGGGGCGGCTCGGGTTCGAGTCCGACGCCGTCACGGTCGACGCCCACGCGGCCATGGCTGAGGCGGCCGACGGCGTGGTGCTGCACCGTGCGCCCGGGCTGGTGCAGCAGCTGCGGGTGGTGAAGGACGACGCGGAGATCGAGGCCGTGCGGGCCGCCTGCGCCGCGGCGGATGCCGCACTCGCCGACCTGCTGGCCGCGGGTGGCCTGCGCCCGGGCCGCACCGAACGCGAGGTCGCGCTCGACCTGGAAAACCGGATGCGGAGACACGGGGCTGCCGGTCCCTCCTTCGAGACCATCGTGGCGGCAGGGGCCCACTCCGCGGTGCCGCACCACACCCCCACCGAGGCCGAGCTGCGCGCCGGTGACCTCGTCAAGATGGACTTCGGAGCGCTCGTCGACGGATATCACTCGGACATGACCCGCACCGTGGTGCTCGGACCCGCCGCGGCATGGCAGCGGGAGCTGCACGCCCTGGTCGCGTCGGCCCAGGCCGCGGGCCGGGCCGCCCTCGCCCCCGGGGTGGAGGTGTCCGAAGTGGACGGCGCGGCGCGGCGGGTGGTCGACGCCGCCGGGCGGGGCCCGGACTTCGTGCACGGCCTCGGCCACG
>JAVXWR010000853.1:0-4295 GCA_032230725.1 Actinomycetota bacterium | reverse complement strand
GGGGGGGGCGGGCGGGGTCCCCGTCGATAACCCTGGCGCCGGGCTCCGGGCCGTGCGCCACACGCACCGTGCGGCACACCCCGGCCCCGGAGAGCTCTGCCGCCACCCGGACCGCGGACGGGCCGTCGGTGCACAGGAACACGCAGGTCGGACCGGACCCGGACACGACACCGGCGAGCGCCCCGGCGGACACGCCCGCCCGCAGGGTGCGGCGCAGCCCGGGGTCGAGGCTCACCGCCGCGGCCTGCAGGTCGTTGCCGAGCAGCAGCGCCAGCGACCGGGCCTCTCCGGAGGCGATCGCCTCGATGACCGGTTCGACGTTGCCGAGGCGCCTGACGGGCGCGTCGGGACCGGCGGTGGCCCGCAGCCGGTCGAGCTCGCCGAACACCGTGGGCGTCGACAGACCGTGGTCCTGCAGTGCGACCACCCAGTGGAACGTGTGGCGCGAGAGCACCGGGACGAGGGCGTCGCCGCGGCCGGTGCCCAGCGCAGTGCCGCCATGCAGCGCGAACGCCACGTCGCTGCCCACGGCGGCGGCGATCTCCATGAGCGCCTCGCGCCCCAGGTCGAGCCGCCACAGGGTCGCCAGGGCGAGCAGGGTGCCCGCGGCATCGGCACTGCCCCCGGCCATGCCGCCCGCGACCGGGATCGACTTGCGGATGCCGATGCGCACGTCCGGCTCGCGCCCGACGGCGGTCGCGAGCGCGACGGCGGCCCGCCACGCGAGGTTGGAGGCGTCGGCGGGCACGGCGGCCCGGTCCGCGTCGGTGACGTCGCCGAGCAGCTCGACGCCGGGGGCGCCGGATCCGATCGTCGCGAGGCGTTCCCCGACGCCGCTGCCGCGCGCGGCGTGCGTGGTCACCACCGAGATCTCGTCGAAGAGGTTGAGGGCCTGGAAGACGGTGACGAGGTCGTGGAAGCCGTCCGGACGGGTCTCCCCGACGGAGAGGTGGAGGTTGATCTTGGCCGGGACGCGGACGGTGACCGGGGGCCCGACGGCGGAGAGCACTCGTCCAGGGTAATGACCGCGGTGGACCCGACGCCCGGGTGCGGGGGACGCGTCCGTCACGGCGCGGCGCGGGCCCCGTCGGAGGTCGTCGCGGCGATGGCGGCGAACGCCGCGACGCCGAGCTGCTCGCCGCGCGCGGCGGGGTCCACGCCGGCCGCCCGCAGCCGCTCCTCGGCGCGCGCCGGCGAGCCGGCCCACCCCGCCAGGGCCGCGCGCAGCGACTTGCGGCGCTGGGAGAACGCGGCGTCGACCACCGCGAAGGTGGCCTGGCGGGCCGCGTCGTCACCGAGGTCCCCGGACGGGTGGCGGGTGAAGGCGACCAGCGCGGAGTCGACGCCGGGCACGGGCCAGAAGACGCCGCGGGGGACGGGGCCGGCGCGGCGGGCCCCGGCGTACCAGGCGAGCTTGGCGCTGGGCCCGCCGTAGGCGGCCTCGCCGGGGCGTGCGGCCAGCCGGCCGGCGACCTCGGACTGCACCATGACCAGCCCGGTGCGCAGGTCCGGGAGCTCGGCGAGCAGGTGGAGCACCACGGGCACGGCGACGTTGTAGGGCAGGTTGGCGACGAGGGCGGTGGGCGCCTCGGGGCCGTGAGGGCCGTGAGGGCCGCCGGGGCCATCGGCGGTACGAACGTCGGCGGCGCGGATGCGCAGGGCATCGGCGGTGACGGTGCGCAGGGTCAGCCCGGGGGCCCGCTCGGCGGCGGTGGCCGGGAGGCGGGCGGCCAGCACGGGGTCCAGCTCGACGGCGACCACGGCTCCGTCGGGACCCACCGCGTCGAGCAGGGCGAGGGTGAGCGAGCCCAGTCCGGGGCCGACCTCGAGCACCGTCGTCCCGGGCGGGACGTCGGCGAGCCGGACGATGCGGCGCACCGTGTTGGCGTCGTGGACGAAGTTCTGGCCGAGCTTCTTCGTCGGCCGGAGGTCGAGCTCGGCGGCCAGGGCGCGCACGTCGGAGGCACCGAGCAGACGAACGGGCCCTGGGATCACGTCACCATGATCCCAGGGCCGGGTCGGGAGGTCGGACGGCCTGGAAGGCCCCTCCTCGAGAGGGGTACACCGCGCACCTCGGCGGGCAGCTCCGCCTGCGTACTGTGCTGTTGATCAACAGGAGTGGGGCGCTCGCCCCGAGGCCCCTCCGCGAGGGGAGCACCACGCATCCCCACGGGCGATCAGGCGTGTGTGGTGTGCTGTTGATCAACGGGAGCAGAGCCCGGGCCGGGCTAGGGCGGGGCCCGGCCCGCTACTCAGCCCTTCTTGCCGCAGACCGGCCAGGCGCCGTAGCCGCCGCGCGAGTCGCGGACCTTCTCGGCGACCGCGATCTGCTCGGCCTTCGACGCGAGGTCGGGGCGCGGGGCGAACTGGCTGCCGCCGTAGGCGTTCCAGGTCTGCTTGTCGAACTGGATGCCGCCGTAGTAGCCGTTGCCGGTGTTGATCGACCAGTCACCGCCGGACTCGCAGCGCGCGATGGCGTCCCACTTGGCGGTGCTGCCGATGGCCGGCTCGGCCTTCTTGGTGCCCTTGCGGATCACACCGCCGACGGGTGCCTTGGTGATCGTCGGGGCACCGGTCGCGGTGCGCCCGACCTCCTTGCCGTTGGTCAGGTTCACCGTGAAGTTCTGGACCTGCTCGCCGGCCTGGCCGGGCTGGTCGACCTTCGTCTGGCCCGCGTTCAGCGTCGGGTCGCTGATGGTCTGCATCGGCGGCGCGATCGGCGCGGTCTCGGTGACCTGGGTGACGACGTTGCGCGTGATCGCGATCGTCGCCCCGTTGGTCAGGCCGTTCGGCCCGAGCGGGGACACCGTGTCGGCCGGGCCCATCGGCACGCCGCGCTGGGAGAGGAACTGCTGGAGCGACGCCGCGGTCGTGGTCAGCGTCTGCGGGGCGCCGCCGCCGTCGATGAACGTCACCGTCTTCGGCAGCTGCACCGAGAGGTTCATGCCGTTCGCGGGGATGAGCGCGCCCATCGGCACCGAGGTGGCGATGGCCTGCGTCGGGAGCCCGATCCGCGCGAGGGCGTCGGCGACCGTGCTCGCCGTCGTCGTGATGGTCTGCGGCTTGCCGTCGACCATCAGGTTGATCTGGCGCAGGTGGTTGACGACGAGGTGGTCGCCGTCGTGGAGCTTGGCGGTCGGCGACGGGGACATCTGGTCGGCCGGGCCGACGGCGATGTCGCCGGACTCGAGCGCGCCCCCGACGGTGCCCGAGAAGGTGTGGACGGTCTGGTCGACCCCGTCGACCGTGACCGTCACCTCCTTGTCCATCGCGACCGCGGTGCTGCCGCCCGCGGCGACCGCGATGAGCGCCGCCGCGACGCCGCCCTTGACCGCGAGCGAGTAGCGCCCGGTCTCGGTGAGGTCGCGCTCGCGGTAGGACTCCGGGTCCAGTCCGGCCGGTGCGGCGGCCGGCTCCGGGGCGAGGGCGGTCGCGCCGGCCAGGCCGGTGCGCTCCTCGAGGTCGTTCCACTCGTCGAGGTCGGGCACGGCGTAGCCGCTCTCGACCTCGACGGTGCCGTTCGCGGAGCCGGGCGCTGCCCAGCCCGGCCCCGCGATCGGCAGCGGGCCGGTGATGTCATCGGCCCAGGTGGGGAGCGGACCAGTCCGGTGGTGGTCCAGATCCTGGACCGTCGTGCCGTGGCGACGCGCCTGCCACTCCGCGGTGCTGGCGTCGAGCGAGTCCCAGCCGTCCTCGGTCCAGCGGTCCTCGAGCTCGTCGAACCAGCCGGTGTCGGCGGTGGCGGTCGCCGCGGTCTCGCGGGCGGTACCGGCGCTCATCGTCCGGCCGCCACGAGCTCGGGGCCGGTCGTCGAGCGGCTGTGCGGGGAGCGCACCGCTGGGGAGCAGAGCAGAGCCACAGGGGAGTCCACATCGTTCGTACCTCCGGGCAGGGACCGCGTCCGGGGAGTACTGCCGAGTCGGCCCCTGGGGGAGGTTCCGTCTCGGTCCCGGACGCCGGGGGTGGTCCCATCCCGGCGAGTCACAGCACGGTAACGACCCGGGTGTCAGAACCATCAAGGCGACACGAACGTGGTGCGCCGAACGGCGGCCTTCCCACGACGAACGCGGTCACCCGTCGCACATTCGGGCCACGCACGGTCACGGTTGAGGCTGTTCGGCCAGCCGGAAGACCCGCTGGGCGTTCCGGGTGGCGGCGGCGGCCAGCGTGTCCACCGGTTGGTCGCGGAGCTCGGCGAGGTCTCGGGCCGTGTGGGGGACGCAGTAGGGCTCGTTCGGCCGACCGCGGTAAGGGTGCGGCGTGAGGAACGGCGCGTCGGTCTCGAGGAGCACGAG
>JAVXWR010000820.1:0-9837 GCA_032230725.1 Actinomycetota bacterium | reverse complement strand
GGGGGGGGGGGGGGGGGGGGGGGGGGGGGGGGGGGGCGGCGCGCGCCCGCCGCACCGCCGCCCCGCTCAGCCACCGAAGTAGCGACGGGGATTGTCGACCGTCATCGTCGTGATCTGGGCGTCGGTGACCCCGGCCTCGCGCAGGGCGGGGAGGACGTCGCGGGTGATGTGCTCGTAGTGCCAGTTCGGTGCCGCGGTGTGCAGCGTCCGCTGGGCCTGTTCGCCCGCGTAGAAGTCGATGTAGCAGGACGCGTCGTGGGAGAGCACGATCCGGTCGGCGTAGCCCTCGGCGCACAGCGCGGCAACGGTGGCGACCCGGCGGTCGGTCGTGTTGTAGCGGTCCAGCCCGAAGCGGTCGCAGCCGAGAGTGGCGCCGCGGTCGGCCAGGGCACGGAGGTAGTCGAGGTCGTTCGAGTCGCCCGCGTGGCCGACGACGACCTTCGTGAGGTCGACCCCCTCGGCCTCGTAGAAGTCCAGGACGAGCCGGCCGGTCTCGTGCTCGCTGTTGGTGTGCACGGTGAGCGGGACCCCGGTCTCGCGGTGCGTCGCCGCGATCGCCCGATGGATCCTCTCCTGGTCGGGGGTGAGGCCCTTCTCCTCGACGACCCCCTTGAGGAAGGCCGCCTTCACGTCGGTCCCGCCGATGCCCTCCCGGATGTCGCGCAGGAACATCCCGGTCATCGGCTCCTCGCCGCCGAGCAGCGAGCCGGGCCCGCGGGACTGGAGCTGGCGGGGCAGCTCGTCGAACGTGTAGAGGCCGGTCGCCGCGACGATGTTGATGTCGACCTCGGCGTTCACGCGGGCCACGCGCGGGATGTAGCGCCCGAGTCCGACGACCGTGGGGTCGACGATGGTCCGGACGCCCAGCGCGCGCAGCCGGGTGAGCTTGTCGACCGCGTCGGCGACCCGCAGCTCCTCGTCCCAGTACTCGTGGCCGTAGTTGGCGAGGAGGTCGGGCGTGAGCACGAAGACGTGCTCGTGCATCAGCGTCGTCCCGAGGTCGGCCGCGTCGACCGGCCCCCGCACCGTCTCGACCATCGGCCGCCTCCCGCTCACCGCACCGTGATCCGTGGGGATGACCGCACTGTAGGAGCGCGCCCGGAGGCTCGCCCCTCGGACGGCGGGCCCGGCTCAGCGGTGGCGGTGGGCCAGGGTGAGGAGGCGGCGCAGCCGGCCGGCGAGGGCGTCCTTGGACAGCGGCGGGTCGGCGCGGGCGGCGAGGTCGGCGAGGCCGAGCTCGGGGTGGGCCAGGCGCAGGCGCCCGGCCTCGGCGAGGGCGTCCGGGACGTCGACCCCGGCGCGCGCCAGCGTCCCGAAGGCCTCGGCGACGGCGGTGCCCGCTCGCGAGGCCGCGACGGTGGCCCGGGCGTCGTTCGCCGTGCCGGGTGTCGTCGGGTCGCCGGACGACTCGTCCAGGCCGGCGGCGGCCGCCGCGGCTCGTCCGCCACAGGTGGTGAGCAGCAGCGCGACCTCGTCCGGGTCGTCCACGACGACGCGGGCGGCCCCCTCCTCGCGATGGGTGGCCGCGCGGACCCCGAGGCGCAGGCCGAGCTCGGCGAGCGCGAGGGCCGGTCCGGGGGAGGGGCAGTCCACGACGACGGTGGTCCCCGCGCCGCGCCGCTCCAGGTGGCCGCGCGCGAGCAGGGCGCCGCGCCACGTGGCGACCGCCCCGGGCAGCGATCCGCCCGTGAGCCAGCCGGGCGGGTGCGGGAGCGACCGGCCGCGGGCGTCGACGAGGCCCAGGCGGGTCGCGAGGAGGTCGGCGCCCGCCGGGGGTTCCTCGGGGTCGGGCACCTCCACCCGCCACGCCCCGCGCTCGGCGTCGCCGTGGACGACGCCGTCGCTCGCCCCGATCCGGGTCAGCAGCGACACCAGCCGGACCGCGGCCTCGGGGGAGTCGAGCTCCGCGACGAGCCGGTCGCCGGGCCCCGGGGTCCGGGCCCAGCGCACGATCGCGGCGGCCTCCGCGCCGGCGTCCCGGTCGCGGGCGGGCGGGGCGACCCGGGCGAGGGCCGCGACGACGACCCGGGTGCTCTCCGAGCGCGGGGTCCCGGCGGTCGGCGCGGGCCGACGTCGGATAGTGCCCATCGCGCCTCCCGCATCGTGCATGCCAGGCGCCTGCCCGGACGATCGCGGCAGCCTCACACACGGGTAACGACGACGACCGAGGGGGCCGGGTCCCACGCGGAGCGGCGCGGATTCGCCCGAAGGAGGAGCGCCGGAGCCGACGGGACTCGTCGGGGTGACGGACGGCTGCACCGCGCGACCACGCTGGGCCAGGGGGGCGGTGCGGCGTGGCGTGTCGCCGTCGCCCGGTCCGGGAGCGCGATCACGCCCCGCTGGACGACCACCCGGACGGGTGATCACCCCTCCGCGCCGCAGCAGGAGGGGAATCCCGGGCGGAGCACCTGCCCAGGGCTAGAACTCCCTCGACGAGGTACTGGGAAGGGAGCCGGCCGATGACCATCACGCCGATCTTCGACGACCTCACCACCGACGGCCGCGCCGACGAGGCGTCGACCCGCCGGACCACGGGTGGCGGCATCGTCGTCGAGGCCGGTCGCCGGCCCTCGCCGGTGCCGCGCCGTGCACCGGTGCCGCGCCCCGACCCGGCGCACGCCACCGCGTTCGGGCAGGGGTGCCTGGACCCCGACCCCGACCTCGACCCCGACCCCGACGCCGAGGACGACGGCCTCGCCGACCTCCTCGAGGCCGCCCGCCGCGAGGCCGAGGTCCTAGGCCAGGGGCGGGTCGGCACCGAGCACCTGCTGCTCGCAGTCGTGCGCGCCGGTGGCGAGGTCGGGCGGGCCTTCGGCCTGCGGCGGGCGGGGGTGGCCGTCGTGGCCGCCGCCTGCGCCGAGGCGCCCGTCCCGGAACCGCTCGTGGCCCCGGACGGGACGCCCGCGCCCACGGCGGCCGCCCGGGCCGCGCTGGCGCGGGCCGGGCGTCGCGCCGCCGGCCGGGACCGGCCGGCGGCCACCGCCGACCTGGGGCTCGCCCTGCTCGACGCGGGCCGCTCCGCCCGGTTGCTCGCCGACCTCGGCGTCGACCGCAACGACCTCGCAGACGTCCTGGCGCGCGACGACCTCGCCCTGCCCGTCGTCCCGGCCGTCCGCGCCGACGCCCGACCCCGGGTGCCGGCACCGGTCCCCGTCGGGACCGTCGCCCCGGTCCGGCTGATGCTGCCGTCGCCGTCGCAGATGTCGTCGACGGTCCGCACCGGCGCGGTCACTGCCCCGCTGCGGATCGGCCCGCCGCCCGGGTCGCCGGCCCGTCACCTCGCACGGGGTCGTGTCGAGCCGGTGGCCCGCGCCGACGAGGAGTCGGCCCTGGACCTCCCGGCCTAGCGAGGAGTCCTGCTCAGGACTCCTCGCGACGACGGCCGCCGCGGGGGAGCGCCCGCACCAGGGGCAGCACCCGCGCGGGCACCCGCTCGGTCAGCGAGATCTCCGACTGGGTGCGCTCCACCCCCGACGAGGCGAGCAACTGCTGGATGACCCGCTCGAGGTGGGCGTTCGACTGCGCCACCACCCGGCACCACAGGTCCCCGTCGCCGGTGATGCTGTGGGCCTCGACGACCTCGGGCACGGACGCGAGCTGCTCGGCCACGGCGTCCAGCCGGCCCTGCGCGATGTGCAGCGTCACGAACGCCAGTACGCCGTACCCGAGGGCGGCGGGGGACACCCGGGGGGCGAACCCGGTGATGACCCCCGCCTCCTGCAGGCGTACGAAGCGGGCCTGCACGGTGCCCCGCGCGACGCCGAGCGTGCGCGCGTGTTCGCGGAGCCCCGCACGCGGGCGTTCGAGCAGGGCCACCAGCAGCGACCGGTCCAGGTCGTCGAGCATTCGCCACACCTCCGGGTCACACCGCGTCGCGGGCTGGTCCAACGGACCACCCTCGACCGGCGCGTCGGGGGTCCAGCTGTACCAGTGGCTCAACATCCTGACAGCGTGCTGGACCACTGGCGAGTAACTCTCTAGCTTTCGGATCCATCCGAGCAGTCCCCGCACGGACGCCGCGCGGCGGCCCGGTCCGGACGATCCCGGCCCGCACCCGCCGACGTCGCAGATCGGAGGTCGCCACCATGACCCTCGAGATCCCCCGCACCCGCCCCGAGCCCGTCCGGCCCGCGCCGCGCGCCACCCCGATGACGTTGCGCGACCGCTACACCGAGGTCGAGGGCCGCGTGCACCTCACCGGCGTCCAGGCCCTCGTGCGCCTCCCGCTCGACCAGCGCCGGGCGGACGTCGCGGCGGGCCTGCGCACCGGGGGCTACGTCTCGGGCTACGAGGGTTCCCCGCTGGCCGGGTACGACCTCGAGCTGCTCCGCCACCGCGACCTGCTCGCCGCGCACGGCGTCGTCGTCGCCCCCGGACTCAACGAGGAGCTCGCGCTCACCGCGGTGCAGGGCACCCAGCTCGCCCCGGCGACCGGCGCCCTGCGCGACGACGTCGCCGACGGGATCACCGGCTACTGGTACGGCAAGGCGCCGGGCCTCGACCGCGCCACGGACGCCCTGCGCCACGCGAACCTCGCCGGGACCTCGACCCACGGCGGCGCGCTCGCGATCGTCGGGGACGACCCGGCCGCGAAGTCGTCGTCCGTGCCCTGCGCATCGGAGGCCGCGCTCGCCGACATGGCCGTCCCGGTGCTCTACCCGGCCGACGTGCAGGACGTCCTCGACCTCGGCCGCCACGCCGTGCACCTCTCCCGGATCTCCGGCTGCTGGGTCGGGCTCAAGATGGTCACCGCGGTGGCCGACGGCTCCGGGACGGTCGCCGTCGACCCCGACCGGATCGTCCCCGTCACCCCCGACACCACCTTCGGCGGCGTCGCGTTCGCCCACGAGCCGCACGCGAAGCTCCTCGGCCCCCGCCTCGCCCCGCTGGAGCGCGACCTGCACGCCCGGCGCCTCGTCCTCGCCCGCCGCTACGCCGCCGCCAACGGGCTCGACACGATCGTCGGGCGGGGCCCGGCCCGCGTCGGGATCGTCGCCGCCGGGAAGGGCTGGCTCGACCTGCGGCAGGCGCTCATCACCCTCGGGCTCAGCGACGCCGAGCTGGTCGCCCGCGGGGTGCGGCTCCTGCGCGTCGGGATGCCCTGGCCGCTCGAGCCCGGCGTCGTGGACCGCTTCGCCGAGGGCCTCGACGAGATCGTCGTCGTCGAGGAGAAGCGCGCGTTCCTGGAGACCCAGATCAAGGAGCGGCTCTACGGCCGGGCCGGGGCGCCCGCCGTCCACGGCAAGACCGGTCCCGACGGGGCGCCGCTCTTCGCCGTCCACGGCGACCTCGACCCCGACGCCGTGGCCTCCGGTCTCGCGCGCCGGCTCCTGGACCGACACGGGCCTGAGTTCCCGAGCGTGGTCGCGTGGGACGAGCGGCGCCGCACCCGCCGGACCCGGATCGACCTCCCGATCGCGGGCGCGTCGCGGACCCCGTTCTACTGCTCGGGCTGCCCCCACAACACCTCGACGACCTCGGCACCCGAGGGCTCGCTGGTCGGCGCCGGCATCGGCTGCCACACCATGGTCATGCTCATGCCCGAGGGACAGGTCGGGGACGTCACCGGGCTGACCCAGATGGGCGGCGAGGGTGCGCACTGGCTGGGCACCGAGCCGTTCGCCGACCCCGCGAAGGCCTCGCACTGGGTCCAGAACATGGGCGACGGCACCTTCCACCACTCCGGGAGCCTGGCGATCCGCGCGGCGGTCGCGGCGGGCGCGCACATGACGTTCCGCCTGCTCCACAACGGGGCCGCGGCGATGACCGGCGGGCAGGACGCCGTCGGCGCGCTGTCGATGCCGCAGCTCACCCGCGTCCTGCTCGACGAGGGCGTCGCCCGGGTGATCATCACGACCGAGGACACGACGCGGTACCGGCGCGTGCGGCTCGCGAAGGGCGTCGTCGTCCGGGACCGCTCGCGCATCGACGAGGCCCAGCGGGACCTCGCCGACACCCCCGGCGTCACCGTGCTGATCCACGACCAGGAGTGCGCCGCCCAGAAGCGCCGCAAGCGCAAGCGGGGCACCCTGCCCGACCCGACCACCCGCGTCGTCATCAACGAGCGGGTCTGCGAGGGCTGCGGGGACTGCGGGCAGACCTCGAACTGCCTCTCGGTCACCCCGGTCGACACCGAGTTCGGCCGCAAGACCCGTATCCACCAGGCGTCGTGCAACAAGGACTACTCCTGCCTCGACGGCGACTGCCCCGCCTTCACCGTCGTCGAGCCCGGCATCGCCCAGGAGGGCGCCGTCGCCGAGGCCCTGGACGCCGGCGTGCTGCCGGAACCGGTCCGCACGGTTCCCGACGACGCCGTCGTGCGCCTCGCCGGGATCGGCGGCACCGGGGTCACGACGATCTCCCAGGTGCTCGCCGCCGCCGCCCGGATCGACGGGCGTCCCACCCGCGGACTCGACCAGACCGGCCTCGCGCAGAAGGGCGGCGCGGTCGTCTCCGACGTCAAGCTGGGGGACGCCGAGGTCGCCGGACGCGCCGCGTCGGGCGAGTGCGACCTCTACCTCGGCGCCGACCTCCTCGTCGCCGCCGACCCGGCCCACCTCGCGGCCGCCTCCCCGGAGCGCACCGTCGCCGTCGTCTCCAGCGCGAAGATCCCGACGGGCGACCAGGTCGTCGACCCGACCGTCACCTACCCGCCCGTCGATGCCGTCCTCGGGCGGATCGCCGCGGCCACCCGCCGCGACGTCGGCGCGGTGCTGGACGCCCGGGCGCTGGCCGAGGCGCTGTTCGGTGACGACCAGTTCTCGCTTTCGCTGCTGCTCGGTGCGGCCCACCAGCTCGGGGCGCTGCCGCTGTCCGCCGCGGCCGTGGAGGCCGCGTTCGAGCTCAACGGCGCAGCGGTGGCGACGAACGTGCAGGCGTTCCGCCGCGGTCGGCAGTCCGTGGCCGACCCGGGCGCGTTCGCCGCGACGGTCGAGGCTCTGACGCGGCCGGCACCGGTGGGGGTCCCCGGGCTCACGCCGGCGGGGGCGGCGGCCGCCGCGGAGATCGTCGCGTCGGTCGGCGCGCCGGAGGGGTCGGAGCTCGCCCGGCTCGTGGGCGTCCGCGTCCCCGAGCTGGTCGCCTACCAGGACCCCGCCTACGCGCGCTCCTACGCGGACGTCGTCCGCGGGCTCGTCGACGGCGACCCGCGCCTGGCCGAGGCGGTCGCGGTGGGCCTGTACAAGCTCATGGCCTACAAGGACGAGTACGAGGTGGCTCGCCTCTCGACCGACCCGGCGTTCGGGGCGGGCGTGCGGGCCGAGTTCGGCGCCGACGCGCGGATCTCCTGGAAGCTGCACCCGCCGTCGCTGCGGGCGATGGGACTGCGTCGCAAGCTCACCCTCGGCCCGTGGTTCCGGCCGGCGTACTCGACCCTGCACGCGATGCGCCGCCTACGGGGCACGCCGCTCGACCCGTTCGGCCGCGCCGAGGTGCGGCGGGTGGAGCGGGCGCTCGTCGAGGAGTACCGGGCGCTCGTGCCGCGGCTGGCCGCGCGGGCGGCCGGCGGCGACGTCGCGGGGGCGGTGCGGATCGCGGCGCTGCCGGACATGGTCCGCGGCTACGAGGACGTCAAGCTCGCGAACGTGGCCCGCTACCGGGAGGCGCTCCGCGCCATGTGAACGGATGTGGTCGTCCTGACGACCACATCCGTTCACATGCGAAGCTCAGCCACCACGCGCGCAGCGCCCGGCCCAGCGGCTCCACGTCCTCGTCCCAGGACGCCCCGGCGAGCATCGGGGCGTCCTGCCAGGCCTCGCGGTTGCCGAACAGGAACGGCAGCCCGATCGTGTGGCAGGCGCCGATCGGGCTGTCGGGCGCCCGCCAGGCGAAGCGGTAGGTGCTCACCGTGGTCCCGGCCGCCGCGGCGCGGGTGGCCAACCGGTCCGCGGGCACGCTGAACACCCGGCGCGTGAGGATCCGCGAGCCGACGGCCACGAGGCCACCGAGCGGGCCGTCGGCGAGGCGGCGCAGGGGCGGTGCGATGCGGATGAAGGTGTTCGCCTCGTCGGCGGTCGTCCCAATGATCATCGGGTGTCTGGAGTGCGCCGCCGCCACCCACGGGTCCTCGGCCGGCACCCCGAGCAGGGGTTCGACGCCGGCGACAGGGGCGAAGGCGGGTGCGGAGTTCACCCCGCCCGGCCCGGCGTGGCGGACCATCGTCCGCTTCTGGGCCCGGAGCAGGGTGGCGACGTCGACGGTGCGTGGGTCGGCCCCGGGGCCTGCGAGATCGCGCAGGGCGTCGTCGACGAACCCGGCCACGCGCGCGGCGGAGCGCTCCGTGCCCAGGCCGAGCCCGAACTGGCCGCTCTGCAGGATCACGCGCGCGAACAGCGGCCGGTAGCGCGGCACGCTCATCAGGCACGCGATGGCGTGGGCCCCGGCCGACTCGCCCATCAGCGTCACCGCCGCCGGGTCGCCTCCGAAAGCCGTGATGTGCTCGCGGATCCACGTCAGCGCGGTGGCGAGGTCGAGCAGACCGAGGTTGCCGGGGGACACCCCGGCGCGCCGCAGCCAGCCGAACACCCCGAGCCGGTAGCCCAGGCTCACGGTCACGACGCGGCCCTCGCGGACCAGCCGCGCGGTGTCGTACCACGACAGCGAGGCGCCGCCGATGACGTAGGCGCCGCCGTGGATCCACACCAGCACCGGCAGGTCGTCGCCGGGCGCTGCGTCGTGCGGGGCCCGGACCGTCAGCCGCAGGCAGTCCTCGTCCTGCCCCAGCGCCTCGGCGTCCGAGGGGCCGGCGACGTCGCCCATCCGCGAGGGCAGCTGCGGGCTCTGCGGCGCGGGCGTGCGGGCGTCACGGACGCCGCCCCACGCCGGCTCGGGCTCGGGGGCGGCGAACCGGTCCGCGCGGGCGTAACGCAGCCCGAGGAACTCGACGACATCCCCGTCGGCGTGCACCCGGCCGCGCACCGCCCCCGAGGGCGTGTCCACGACGACCGGATCTCCCGCGGTCGGGCTCACCCGCGGCGCCCGTCGGAGCCCTCGTGCTCGCTGCTCCCGAGGTCGTCGGAGGCCCTTCCGGCGCTCGGGGATCCGGACCCGCCGTCGGACGTGTGGTGCTCGTCGTCCCCGGTCGGGATGTGGGAGGTCCGGGCGACGTCGTCGTGCTCGTCGTCCTCGGCGGCGGCCTCCTCGGGCTCGTCGCCGTCGGCCTCGCCGTCGATGTCCCGGCCCCGCTGGTCTTCCTGGTAGCGCTGGTACGCGACCTGCTGGTCGTCGTACCCGGTGCCGTCGTCCTGGTCCGCGGGCGACTGGTCGTAGTCGAACCACTCGGTGTACTCGGCGTCGAGGATGTCGTCGTCGTGGTCGTGGCGAGAGTGCGCCGTGGTGTCCTCGTCCGTCGCCGGGCGCTCGTCCTCGGTGTCGACCGGGCCGTCCGACGGCGGGCTCCACGGGTCGTCGCTCAGATGCAGCTCGTCGTACGCGAGCTGGTCCCGCGTGCGCTGGCCGAAATAGAGCGCGACGCCGGCGACGAGGCAGAGCGCCCCGAAGATCGCGAAGCCGCTCGAGTGCATGAGCATCGCCGTGAACAGTCCGAAGACCCCGAAGCCCGCCCAGACGATCGCGACGACGACGAGCTTGGGCGTGGGCCCTTCCCGGGTCACGTACCCGAGCGCACCGCCGTCGTCGGGATCGTCCGCCTGGGTCATGTCGTGAAGCCGGCCTCGCGGGCGCGCTCCACCGAGGCCTGGACCTCCTTCTCGGCCGCCGCGCGGCCGACCCACTCGTGGCCCTCGACCTGCTTGTCGGGCTCCAGCGCCTTGTAGACCTCGAAGAAGTGCTGGATCTCCATGCGGTGGTACTGGTCGAGGTGGTGGATGTCGCGCAGGT
>JAVXWR010000805.1:0-3001 GCA_032230725.1 Actinomycetota bacterium | reverse complement strand
GACGGGGCGCGACCCCCCGCCGCGGTGCGTAGGTTCCGGTGGCCACCGCACCCGCCTGCCGACCTGCCGGAGGCCCCATGGACCCGTCCGACTTCGCCGACGTCCTCGCGTCGGTCCGTGAGTTCGTGCGCGAGCAGGTCGTCCCGCGCGAGGACGAGATCGAGGAGGCCGACGAGGTCCCCACCGCACTGCGCGAGGCGTGCAAGGCGATGGGGCTCTACGGCTTCGCGATCCCGGAGGCCTACGGCGGGATCGGGCTGTCGATGAGCGAGGAGGTCGAGCTCGCGATGGAGCTCGGCTGGACCACCCCCTCGCTGCGCTCGCTGTTCGGCACCAACAACGGCATCGCCGGCCAGGTGCTGCTCACCGGGGGCACCGAGGAGCAGCGCGGGGAGTGGCTGCCGCGGCTGGCGAGCGGCGAGGTCGTCGCGAGCTTCGCGCTCACCGAGCCCGAGGCCGGGTCCGACCCGTCGTCGCTCACGACGAAGGCCGTCCGGGACGGGGAGGAGTGGGTGGTCTCCGGGACCAAGCGGTGGATCACCAACGCCCCGCTGGCCGACGTGCTCATGGTGTTCGCGCGCACAGACCCCGACGCGGCGCCCGCCCGCGGCATCTCCACCTTCCTCGTCCCGACCTCCAGCGCCGGGGTGAGCTTCAGCCGGCACGACACCAAGATGGGCCAGCGGGGGTCCTGGACCTGCGAGGTCTACCTCGATGACGTTCGCGTCCCGGCCGCCAACCTCGTCGGCGGGGAGAGCCAGGAGGGGGGCAAGGGCGGCCTGCACCGCGGCTACGTCACGGCGCTGAAGTGCCTCGCGCACGGCCGGCTGCACATCGCCGCGCTGTGCATGGGGATGGCGGCGCGGCTGGTGCACGAGACGGTGGAGTTCGCGTCCGAGCGCGAGCAGGGCGGGCACCGGATCGCGACCTACCAGCTCGTGCAGGGCCTCGTCGCGGACTCGGTCACCGACTGGCACGCCGGGCGCGCGCTGGTCCGCGAGGCCGCGCGGGCCTACGACGACGGGTCCGACAAGGTCACCGGGCCCTCCACCGCGAAGTACTTCTGCTCGGAGGCCGTCGGGCGGATCGCGGACCGTGCGGTGCAGGTCCACGGCGGCTCGGGCTACATGCGCGGGGTGCCCGTGGAGCGCATCTACCGCGATGTGCGCCTCTTCCGCATCTACGAGGGCACCAGCCAGATCCAGCAGGTGATCATCGCGCGCGGGGCGCTGGGCACGGCGGCCCGCGGCTGACCCGCACCTCGCGGGTGGTGCCCGGGCGTGGCCGCCGGCCCCGCCCGACCGCGCTGCGGGAGCACCCGGTGCGCTCGTTGACGCCAACGACTTTGTGCTGCAAACTCATTTGTGTCGAGAGCAGGGAGTCACCATGAGCACGAGCACCCACGAACCCGGACCCGCCGAGCACCCCACCGCGGCCGACGCCCTGGCGGCGATCGACGACGCCCAGGAGCGGACCGTCCGGTCGCTGCGCCCCAGCCCGCTGGGCATGTTCGCCCCCTGGGGGCTGGGCTACCTGATCGGGTTCGGCGGGGTCTGGCTGGCGGCTCGGGGTGTCCTGCCCGACGGGGTGGTCCCCGTCCTGCTCGTCGTCGCCGGCGTCGTGCCCGTGGTCAGCACGGGCGTCACCCTCACCCGCAGCAACCGGGGGCTGGCCGGGCCGAGCCGGCGGGTCGGCACGCTGTACGGGTGGGCGTGGGTCCTCGGCTTCGCGGCGCTCTGCGCGATCAACCTCCGCCTGACGGCCCTCGGGGTGCCGGGGCCGACCCTCTCGCTGATCTGGTCGGGGTCCGGGCTGCTCGTCGTCGGGCTGCTCTACCTCGCCGGCGGCGCCCTGTGGAACCACGTGCCGCAGTACGTGCTGGGGATCTGGACACTCGTGACGGCGGTGGCGACTGTGTTCGTCGGCTACCCCGCGAACTTCCTCGTCCTCGCCCTCGCCGGGGGCGGCGGGTTCGTCGTCCTCGGGGTCTGGATGCACCTCGCGGGGCGGCGGTGAGCACCGACCAGGTCCCGGTCGAGCTCGACCCGGTCATCCACGCGCAGGCGCGCCTGCGGGTGACCTCGACGCTGGCCGCGCTCGGCCCGGGCGACCGCCTGACGTTCCCGCGGCTGCAACAGCTGCTGGACATGACCGCCGGCAACCTCTCGACGCACCTGCGCAAGCTCGAGGAGGCCGGCTACGTCGAGGTCACCAAGACCCACGAGCGACGGACCTCCGTCACCTACGCGGCGCTCACTCCCCGGGGGCGGCGGGCGTTCGAGCAGTACCGGGAGACGCTGCGGAGCCTCCTGGGCTGACGCCTCGTGTCAGCGCAGAGCCAGCCGCTCCCGGAGCATCCCCGCCTCGGGCGTCGCCGGCATCCGGCCCCGGCGCCGCAGCTCGGGCACCACGTGCTCGGCGACCTGCGCGAACGTGCCCGGGGTGACGGCGTAGGCGAGGTTGAGCCCGTCGGCGCCCGTCTCGTCGATCCACGCCTCCATCGCGTCGGCCACCTCCGCCCCGGAGCCCACCGCCACCGGTCCCCGCCCGCCGACCGCCAGGTGGCGCGCGACCTCCCCCACCGTCCACTCCCGCGAGGGGTCGTCGGTGGTGAACGAGGCGAGCGCCGACCGGCCGGCGTCGGACTCGACGTAGCGCAGCGGCTCGTCGGGGTCGATGCCGGTGAGGTCGAGCCCGGTCCAGCCGGCGAACAGCGCCAGCGCGCCCTCGAGCGAGAACGCCTCGAGGTAGGACGCGTACAGCTCGTGCGCCGCCGCCGACGACGCGGCCACCACCGGCGCGAGCTGGGAGAACACCGTCACCGACGCGGGGTCGCGCCCGGCGTCGGACACCGCGTCCCGCAGTCGGGAGACCTGCCCGGCCACGACCGCCGTCGAGGGCCCGGAGACGAACACCGCCTCGGCGTGCCGGCCCGCGAACGCGAGGCCGCGCGGGGAGGCGCCGGCCTGGAAGATCACCGGGCTGCGCTGCGGCGACGGCT
>JAVXWR010000798.1:0-6121 GCA_032230725.1 Actinomycetota bacterium | reverse complement strand
CTACAAGTTCGTCGACGACCAGGGCACCTACCAGGCGGCGCTGCTCAGCTACTACGGCTTCGTGTCGCTGTTCCCGCTGCTGCTGCTCGCGGTGACCATCCTCGGCTTCGTGCTGGCGAACGATCCCGCCGCGCAACAGGCCGTGCTCGCCTCGGCGCTGCGGAACTTCCCGGTGATCGGGGACCAGATCGGGGCCAACGTGCACTCGCTGCACGGCAGCATCGCCGCCCTGTGGATCGGCATCGTGGTCAGCCTCTACGGCTCCCTGGGCATCACGCAGGCCCTGCTCAACGCCATGTGCCAGATGTGGGCCGTGCCGATCGCCGAGCGCCCCGGGCTCCCGGCGGCCTACGGGCGCGGCGTGCTGCTGCTCGGCCTGCTCGGGCTCGGGGTGCTCGCCACCACCGCGCTGTCGGCGCTCGGCACCGTCACGAGCGGAGCGCTCGCGACGGGGCCCCTCGCCGGCCTCGGCCCCGTCGTGCCCGTGGTCTCGCTCCTGCTCGCGATCGCGGTGAACGTCGGGGTGTTCCTGGTCGGCCTGAAGCTGATCACGGTCGCGTCGGTCGGCCTGCGCGACCTGCTGCCGGGCGCGGTGGCCGCGGCGATCGCGTGGCAGGTGCTGCAGCTGGTGGGGACCTACCTCGTCGGGCACGAGCTGGCGGGCATGAGCGCGAGCTACGGCCTCTTCGGCATCGTGCTGGGCCTGCTCGCCTGGATCTACGTCGCCGTCCTGATCATCCTGATCTGCGCGGAGCTCAACACCGTGCGGGTGCTCGAGCTGTCCCCGCGCAGCCTGTTCAGCGTCATGCCCGACGACTCCGACATGACGGCCGGCGACCATCGCGCCCTCACCGCCTACGCCCGGGCGCCCCGCCAGAAGAGCTTCCAGGACATCGACGTCACCTTCGAGTCGCCGCCGTCCGCCGGCGACGAGGCTCCCGGGACCGCACGGCCGGGCCGGTCCGCCGACGGAGACGGAGCCAGGGACTCCTGAGGCGGCGGCTCCTCCGGTCCCGGGCCGGCCTCTCCGTCCCCGGAGCCGATCGGGCGCACGCGGAGGACAGTGGGCTCAGGCGGAACAGGTGTCGTCGCTCGTCCTGCCGACCCGGCCGAGGGGAGCCCGCCATCAGGAGCGCGCTGATCCCCGTCGCGTTCGCCGTCGTCATGGCGGGAACGGCTGTGCTGGGGCACGTCCTCGGTCTGGGAGCGGCATCGCTCCTGGCCGGCATCGCGGCGGTCATGTGCGTCATCGCCGCGTTCGGCGGCACCCTCGCGGGTGATCTCCGGTTCTTCGTGGTCTTCGGGCCGGTCATGGTCGGGGTCGTGGCCGGACCGCGACTCCTGAGTGCGGTCTCTCCGCTCGCGGCGATGGCCGTGGTCGCTGTCGTGGTCTTCGTCGCCGGGGTCCTGCCCGGCTTCGGGCGGCGCTATCAGGCGGTGGCTCTGGCCGTGGGGCTCGGTGTGGTGTTCGGCTACGCCTACCCGCTACCGGACACGGTCAGCTGGCCCCAGCTGGTCGGCGCCCCGGTGGTGGCGGTCGTGGTCGCCGTGGTGATCCGGATCGCCGCCGGCGCACCCGATCCTCGGCGGCCGGTACGCGAGGCCCTGGTGGCCGTGCTGACCGACGCGAAGCACGACTCCGTCGACGAGGCCATCCGGCTCCTGCAGCAGGACACCCCGCGCCGGTGGACCGTGGATGTCTTCGCCGCGGCGCTGACCTACCGCGCGAAGGCGGCCATGATGCGGGTGCGCGAGTCGCGCCCTGCCGACGTGTCTGCCGAGCACGGAACACCGGACGTGGTCACGGCGGTGGCCGCGATGACCCTGGCCCGGCGCCCCGCGGTCCTCGACGCCGAGGAGCCCACGAGTGGCGACCAGGCGGTCTCGGCCTCGATGCTGATCTCGCTTCGCGTCCTCGCCGCAACGGCGTCGGACCGGGACGAGACGCCCTACCCCGTCCCGGCCGAGTGGCGCCGGTGGGCCGGGACGGTGAGATGGCGATCGGTGATCTCCTGGCGCTCGGAGCAGTTCCGGCACGCGCTGCGGATCACCGCCGCGATGGTCGTGGTCCTGGCTCTGTCCAGCCTCGAACCCGCCGATCCGCTGAAGGTGACGCTGTTGGCGGTCACCTTCGGCATCGTGCAACCCGCCTGGCGTGCCACCGTGACGAAGCTGCGTCAACGATTCCTGGGCGTCCTTGTGGGCGTGGTGCTGCTCGCGGTCGTCGTCGGGCTGGCACCCGAGCCGTGGCTGTTGCCGATCGGGCTCGCGTCCTTGCTCGTCGGGCTCGCCTTCATCAGCTCGAGGCCTGCGGTCTACTACGCGGCGTCGGTGCTGCTCAGCGTCGGCACGAAGGCCGCCACCACCGGTCTCGACCCCGTCGCTCTCCTGGTCGAATATCCGCTTCTCGTCGTCCTCGCCGCAGCCGTGGGTCTGGTCTTCGGCTTCGTCGCCGTCCCGTGGATGCGCCCGCCCGGCGTGGCGGAGCTCCTGACCACCGCCGAAGCCCGCACCGCCGACCTGCTCCGAGCGGTTACGCAGTCCAACGTCCGTAGCGTGCCGGACACGGCTCGGCTCGGTGCCCTCCTGGGCGCCGCGGACCTCGCCCGCCGGAACCTCGTCCTCGCGCGGCCGATCCCCGGGCCGGGCGAGGACGACCGAGCGCGGGCCATCGACCACGTGTCCGAGGGACTTCGGGGCCTGGCGGCTTCCGCCGCCGCCCTCCATGTCGGCGACCATCCGCCGCGAGGCGTCCCCTGTGGTGACGGCCCGATGTCGACCGGAGGGGATGTGGACGAGGTCGTGGAGACCGTGCGGGCGAGCATGGCTCTGATCCGGACCGGTGCACGGACGCTCGGAGCCTGACGAGCGGGGAGCTCAGTGTGGTCCCGGGCCGTCGAGCTCCGGTGCGCCCCGGCTGAACCCGTCCCTGCGCCGCCCGGCGACTATCGGAAACGTCGCACCCGGGCCGGCGCTGTACGCGTCGGTAGTGCCGTAGAGTGCGATCGGGACATTACCGCGGAGTATTCCGCCCATGTGCCGCCGTTCGGCCCAGCTTTCTGACTCGCCGTTCCTGTTACCGAAGTTAGCGTGATCGCCGGTAGCACGAAACCGCGAATTGGCGGGAATCGCGGGCCTCCCGCATGGTCAGGTCATGAGAGCGGCACAGCGATACGACGACGTGGTGATCACCGGGCTGGCGCACGTCGACGCGCCGCACGTGGTCACCTCCACCGACCTCGAGACCCGTCTCGCCGACACCCTCGCACGCCTCCGGATCACCCCCGGCCTGCTCGAGAAGCTCTCCGGCATCGCCGAGCGTCGGGTGTGGGACGAGGGGACGATGCCCAGCGAGGTGGCCGCCCGGGCCGGCGAGGAGGCCCTGGCCCGCAGCGGGGTGGACCGCGACGAGATCGGCGCCCTGATCAACACCTCGGTCAGCCGCGACCACCTCGAACCGTCGACGGCGAGCATCGTCCACGGCCGGATGGAATTGTCCCCGGAGGCCGCGAACTTCGATCTGGGCAATGCGTGCCTGGGATTCCTCAACGGGATGAACATCGTCTCGACGATGATCTCCTCGGGCGAGATCGACCACGGACTCGTGGTGGCGGGGGAGACCAGCCGATTCGCGATGGAATCGACGATCGCCCGGTTGGCCGCCGACGACTCGACCCGCGCGATGTTCCACGAGCAGTTCGCCACACTGACCGTCGGGTCGGGCGCCGTGGGGATGGTGCTCAGCCGCGCCGACGGGCCCGGCGGGCACCGCTACCTCGGCGGTCTCGGCCGGGCCAGCACCATCGGGAACTCCGAGCTCTGCGTCGGGCAGGCCGACGAGATGCGCACCGACAGCTCCGGACTGCTCGCGGCGGGCATGGAGCTCGCGGGGCGCGCCTGGAAGGACGCCGTCGCGGCGTTCGACTGGAACACCGACAGCTACGACGTCTACTGCCTGCACCAGGTCAGCAAGGTGCACACCCGCGCGGTCTCCGAGCAGCTCGGGCTCGACCGCGACCGCTTCCCCTCGCAGTTCCCGCGCTTCGGCAACACCGGCCCGGCGGGCGTGCCGACGGTGCTGTCGAAGGCGGTCGAGGACGGCACCGTCGTCGACGGGACGCGCGTGATGCTCATGGGCGTGGGCAGCGGGATCAACGCCGCCGCGGCCGAGGTGATCTGGTGACCGCCCCGGCCACGACCCTCGCGGGCTTCCCGTTCAGCTCGCAGCGCGTCGAGATCGGCGGCCACACGATGGCCTACGTCGACGAGGGCGCCGGCCCGCCCGTGCTGCACGTGCACGGCAACCCGACCTGGTCGTTCTACTGGCGCTCGCTGCTCACGACGCTGCCCGGTGACGGGTTCCGCGCGATCGCGCCGGACCACATCGGCATGGGCCGATCCGACAAGCCCGCGCTCGCCGACTACCCGCACACCCTCGCCCGCCGCGTCGCCGACCTCACCGAGTTCGTCGAGCACCTCGACCTCGACGAGCCGCTCCACCTCGTCGTGCACGACTGGGGCGGCCCGATCGGGCTCTCCTGGGCCGTCGAGCACCTCGACCGGGTGGACAAGGTCGTCATCCTGAACACCGGCGCCTTCCCGCTGCCCGCCGACAAGCGGATCCCGTGGTCGCTGCAGGCCGCGCGGCTGCCGGTCATCGGCGACGTCGCGGTGCGCCGCTTCAACGCGTTCTCCCTGGGGGCGCTCGCGATGGGCAGCGGCCGCTGGCTGCTCGGCGCGGAGGCCCGCCGCGGGCTGCTCGCCCCCTACGACAGCCCGGCGCACCGCGTCGCGGTGCACGCCTTCGTCCAGGACATCCCCACCGGGCCGTCCGACCCGGCGCACCCGGTGCTGACCCGGCTCGCCGAGCGTCTCCCGCTCCTGGACGCCCACCCGGTCCAGGTCCACTGGGGGATGAAGGACCCGGTGTTCGACGGCGGCATCCTCGACCACCTCGTCGCGTACCTGCCGCACGCCGACGTGCACCGCTACCCCGACGCCGGGCACTACGTCCTCGAGGACGCCGGCGCCGAGATCGTGCCGCAGATCCGGGCGTTCCTGGCGGCCCCGCGGTGAGCACCGCCGAGGCCGGGACGACCACCCTCGACGGGATGCTCGCCGCGCACGCCGCGTCCCGGCCCGACGCGCCCGCGCTCGTCCTGCCCACCCCCGGCCTCTCGCTGCTCACGGGGGCGACGTACACCGTCACCTTCGGGGAGCTGGAGCGCCGCGTGGCGGACGCGGCGTCCGGCCTGCTCGCGGCGGGGATCGGCCCCGGCACCCGCACCGCGCTGCTCGTGCCGCCCGACGCCGACTTCTTCGTGATCGCCTACGCGCTGCTGCGGGTGCGCGCCGTCCCGGTCGTCGTCGACCCCGGGATCGGGCTCGCCCGGGTGCGGGACTGCCTCGGCGAGGCCGCCCCGGAGGCGTTCGTCGGCATCGCGCAGGCCCACCTGGCGCGGCGGCTGCTGCGCTGGTGCCCGGACGCGCGGATCGCCGTGACGGCCGGCCCGCTACCCGTGCCCGGCATCCGCTCGCTGCGCCGCCTCGAGCGGGACGGGTCCCGACGCGGGCCGCACGCGCCGGTCGCGCGGCCCGACGCCACACCGGCCGCGATCCTGTTCACCAGCGGCAGCACCGGCCCGCCCAAGGGCGTGGAGCACCACGAGGACGGGCTGCTCGCCCAGGCCGCGCTCGTCCGGGACCTCTTCGGGCTCGGCCCCGGCGACGTCAGCCTCGCGACGTTCCCGCTGTTCGCGCTCTTCGGCCCGGCGCTGGGGATGACGACCGTGGTGCCGCGGATGGACCCGACGAAGCCCGCCAAGATCGTGCCCGCCCGCGTCGTGCGGGCGGCCCGGGACAGCGGCGCGACGGTCATGTTCGGTTCGCCCGCGGTGCTCGACCGGCTCGGCCGTGGCGCCGCCCCAGGCACGCACCTGCCCGCCCTCCGCCAGGTGATCTCCGCGGGCGCGCCGGTGCCCCGCGACGTCCAGCGTCGCGTGCTGGCCCTGCTGGCGCCCGGCGCCCAGGTCCACACCCCCTACGGCGCCACCGAGGCGCTGCCGGTGGCGACGATCGGCAGCGACGAGCTGCTCGCGCTGCCCGACGACGGCATCTGCGT
>JAVXWR010000776.1:0-3190 GCA_032230725.1 Actinomycetota bacterium | reverse complement strand
CGTCGCAGCCGCGGACCGACTCCTCGTACCGGACGAAGATCTCGCCGTTGGCGAAGTCGTAGGCCGCCTGCGGGACGATCGTGACGTCGAGCTCCTTGGCGACCTCCTCGGCCAGCTCGGGATGGGCCCGGCCGGAGAAGAGCATCAGGCTCTTCTTGGGGGTGGACGACACTGCGCTCACGGTCACTGCTCCTCCTGGTCGCGCCGCTCGGACGACCGCGGCGCGTCGTCCGGTCCCCCCTCGGGTGGGCCCGCCGCCCGGGCGGCGGCCTCGGCCGCCGCGGTACCCGGACGCTTGCGCTCCACCCAGCCCCCGATCGTGCGCTGCGGGCCCGAGGACACGGCCAGCGCACCCGGCGGCACGTCCTCGCGGACCACGGTGCCCGCTCCGGTGTAGGCCCCGTCCCCGATGGTGACGGGCGCCACGAAGGTGTTGTCGCTGCCGGTCCGCACGTGGTCCCCGACGACGCTGCGGCGCTTGGACACGCCGTCGTAGTTGACGAACACGCTGGACGCCCCGATGTTGCTGCCCTCGCCGATCGTGGCGTCGCCGACGTAGGTCAGGTGCGGGACCTTCGACCCGCGTCCGATCGAGGAGTTCTTCACCTCGACGAACGTCCCGATCTTCCCGCGCTCGGCCAGCTCGACGCCGGGGCGCAGGTAGGCGAAGGGGCCCACGGAGGTCTCCGGACCGACGGCGGAGTTGCTGCCGTGCGTGCGCACGACACTCGCGCGGGCGCCGACGACGACGTCGGTGAGCGTGGAGTCGGGCCCCACGGTCGCGGCCTCGCCCACGCTCGTCGTGCCGTGCAGCTGGGTGCCGGGAAGCAGCGTCACGTCCTGCGCGAGCCGTACCCCGACGTCCACCCAGGTCGACCGCGGGTCGACGACGGTGACGCCCGCCCGCATCCAGCGCTCCAGCACCCGGCGGTTGATCTCGGCGCCCATCGCGGCCAGCTGCACGCGGTCGTTGACGCCGGCGACGAGCCACGGGTCGGCCAGCTCCACGGCGCCGACGGAGAGCCCCTCGCGGTGGGCCACGGCCACGACGTCGGTGAGGTAGAGCTCGCCCTGCGCGTTGTCGGTGCCCAGCCCGGCGAGCGCGGCGCGGAGCACCGCGAGGTCGAAGGCGTAGACCCCGGAGTTGACCTCGGTGATCCCGAGCTGGTCCAGCGTGGCGTCGGCCTGCTCGACGATGGCCACGACGGTGTCTTCTTCTCCGGGCGCCTTGCCGCCACGCACCACGCGCCCGTAGCCGGTGGGGTCGTCCATCTCCGCGGTGAGCAGCGTGACCGCGTGCCCGGCGTCGTCGTGCTCGGCGACCAGCGCGCGCAGCGTGGCCGCGTCGAGCAGCGGGACGTCGCCGTAGGAGACGAGCACCGTGCCGGTGGCGTCCGCGGGCAGCGAGGCGACGCCGACCGCGACCGCGTGCCCGGTGCCCCGCCGCCGGTCCTGGACGACCGTCCGCACCTCGCGGCCCAGTTCGGCGCCGATCTGTTGGCAGTGGGTGCCGACCTCCTCGCGCCCGTGGCCGACGACGACGACGAGGTGGTCCGGCATGGTGCCCGCGGCGGCGTGCATTGCGTGCGCGAGCAGGCTGCGCCCGCCGACCGGGTGGAGCACCTTGGGGGTGGCCGACCGCATCCGGGTGCCCTCTCCCGCGGCGAGGACGACGACCGCGGCGGGGGTCGACGGCATCGGCTACCCGCTCCTGGAGGTCTCGGCGTCGGCGGCGCCGCCCGGGGTCACGCCCGGACGCGACCTCGATCCTCTCAACCGGGGACGGCGAGGCCCTCGGCGGGGGTGTCGGTCGAGGCGTCGAGGACCACCGCGCCCCCGCCCGCACGCTTGGCGGCGTACATCGCGCGATCGGCGCGGGCCAGGAGCGTCCCCGGGGTCGGCCCGGAGTGCTCGGTCCCGGCGACGCCGACCGAGAGCGAGACCCACGACCCGTCCCCGACCGGCACGCCCGCGACGGCGAGCGCGGCCCGCTCGAGCGCCGCGCGCGCGTCGGCCTCGGAGCTGCCGGGCAGCACGACGACGAACTCGTCGCCGCCGTAGCGCGCCACGACGTCGTCCGCACGCAGGCAGCGCCGCAGCGTCTGCGCGACCAGGCGCAGGACGGCGTCGCCGCGGGCGTGGGACATCCGGTCGTTGATCGTCTTGAACCGGTCCACGTCGACCATCGCGATGGCGAACCCCGCGCCGCCGCGGGTGGCGACGGCGCTGAGGTGGTCGGCCAGGACGTCGTCGAGGGCGCGCCGGTTGGGCAGCCCGGTCAGCGGGTCGGTGCGGGCCTGGACGGTCGCCTCGCCGTGCTCGCGGCGCAGCTGCTCGTGCGCCAGCCGGGTGGTCAGCGAGAGCACGCGGGCGCGCTGCAGGGTCCACAGCTCGTGCTCGAGGTCGCTGGTGTAGTCGCTCAGCGCCTGCCGGTCGGCGTGCCCGTCGGTGTCCGAGCGGTCGGCGGTCATCCGGGCGAGCTCGCGGCTGACGGCGAGCAGCAGGCTCGGCTCGCCCCGGGGACGCCGGGCGCGGACCGCGCCGAGCACCGTCGCGGCCTCGTCCCGACGGCCGGCGAGGGTGAGGGCCCGCGACCGCGCGAGCCGGCAGAGCACGTGGTCGGCCAGCACCGGGCAGGCGCGGTCGTCGGGCCCCAGGGCCTCGGCGTCGCAGCGGGCGGTCGCGGTGATCTCCGCGGAGGTGCGCACCCGTCCGTGCGCGTCGGGCGTCCCGGCCGGGCGGCGCGCGAGCGTCACGGCGGCGCGCAGCAGCAGGCGGTGGTCGGGCGGCAGGAGGGCGGGCTCGGCGGACAGGGCGCCCGCCCGGCGGGCGGCGTCGTCGAGGTGGGGGAGACCGTCGCGGTGGGCGCGCTGGAGCCGCAGGCCCCACGAGATCAGCACCCGCACGTGCTCGTGCTCGCAGCGGGCGGCGGCGAGGACGTCGCCGTCGTCCTCGGCGATGACCCGGGCCCGGGTGAGCAGGGGCTGGGCGACCTCGTTGAGCCCGAGCGAGGTCAACGTGGCCGCCACGAGCCGGTAGGTGTCCTGGAGGTTCCCGCGGTGCTCGCGCGGGGTCGGGGCGTGGTCGACGACGGACTGCTCGTCGAGCTGGGTGAGCGCGCGGGTCGCCGCGGCGAGGGCCGACTCCTCGTCGTCGACGAGCAGCGCGCGCCGGGCGAGCAGGGCCTCGG
>JAVXWR010000772.1:0-12943 GCA_032230725.1 Actinomycetota bacterium | reverse complement strand
CCGGAAATGTTCCCGCGGAAACTTCAGGAACTGTTGACTTGGATCACACCGAGTTCGGATAATAGGTGGGTCGGGGTCGCGCCGTCGACTCTCTCGATCGTTCTCGGGTTCCGATTCCCGATCGAGCTCGAGACCGCCGCCCGACGCCTCCTGCGACATCACCGCTCAACGAGGAGTTCCCGGTCATGACCCTCTCCAACGAACGGCCGGCGCCGACGCTGCCGCCGGACGTGCCCGGTCCCCATTCCCGACGGCTCGGCGTCATCGCCGTTGTCGCGACCTTCGGTGGCCTGCTGTTCGGCTACGACACCGGCGTCATCAACGGCGCGCTGAAGCCGTTGAGCGCCGACCTGGGCCTGACCTCGTTCACCGAGGGCTTCGTCGTCAGCATCCTGATCTTCGGCGCGGCCGTCGGGGCCATCGTCGGTGGGGCGCTCTCGGACCGCTTCGGTCGCCGCCACAACATCATCATGCTCGCCGTGGTGTTCGGGCTGGCCACGCTCGGGTGCGTGCTCTCGCCGAGCTGGCCGATCCTGGCGTTCTTCCGCTTCGTGCTCGGTCTCGCGGTCGGGGGAGCCTCGGCCACCGTGCCGGTCTACCTCTCCGAGGTCGCGCCGGCCGAGCGCCGCGGCGGCATCGTCACCCGCAACGAGGTCATGATCGTCAGCGGTCAGTTCGCCGCGTTCGTCATCAACGCGATCATCTTCAACGTCTGGGGCGACTACCCGGGCGTCTGGCGCTACATGCTCGTGATCGCCGTCCTGCCCGCCATCGCGCTGTTCGTCGGCATGATGCGGATGCCCGAGAGCCCCCGCTGGCTGGTGTCCAAGGGCCGCGAGGACGAGGCCCTCGCCGTGCTCGAGCAGGTGCGCACTCCCGAGCGGGCGCGGGCCGAGATGGAGGAGGTCCACCGGCTCGCGGCCGAGGAGCGGGAGTCCAAGACCGCGGGCGCGACCGACCTCGGCGTGCGCTGGATCCGCCGCCTCATCCTCATCGGCGCCGGCCTGGGCATGTTCCAGCAGTTCACGGGCATAAATTCGATCATGTATTACGGCACCCAGCTGCTCGGCGACGCCGGCTTCTCGGCCAGCGCGGCGATCATCGCCAACACGCTCAACGGACTGTTCAGCGTCCTGGGCATCACCGTCGGCCTGCTGGTGATGAACAAGATCAATCGACGCACGCTGCTGCTGGGCGGCTTCGCGCTGACCACCACGTTCCATCTGCTCGTCGGGCTCTCGGCACTGCTGCTGCCCGACGGCACCGCCAAGGCGTGGTTCGTCCTGGTGTTCGTGGTGCTCTTCGTGTTCTTCATGCAGGGCACCATCGGCCCGCTGGTCTGGCTGCTGCTCTCCGAGATCTTCCCGCTGAAGATCCGCAGCCTCGCGATCGGCATCAGCGTGCTCGTGCTCTGGCTCTCCAACGCCGTGGTCTCCCTCGGCTTCCCGGTGGTGGTCGAGGACCTGGGCATCGCGCCGACCTTCTTCATCTTCGTGGCGCTGGGCCTCCTCGCCCTCGGCTTCGTCTACAAGGCGGTCCCCGAGACGCGCGGGCGGTCCCTCGAGGACCTCGAGGCGCAGTTCCGCCGGCAGTACTCCTGACCCACCCACCACCGCGATCGGAGCCACCCATGACCGTCATGGTCGCCGTCCCCGAGGGCCGGGAGGGGCCGCAGGCCCTCACCGCCGGCGTCACCGAAGCCCGGATGCTCGCCACCGACCTCGTCGTCCTCAACATGACCCTGTCCTCCCTCGACGTCGCCGGACTGCCCGAGGACCTCAAGGTGACGGTCCTCGACCGCAGCGGTCCGGAGGACCGGGACCCCGCCGACGCCGTCCTCGACGAGCTCCACGACCGGCCCGACGTCGTGCGGCTCGTGATCGGCATGCGCCGTCGTACGCCGGTCGGCAAGGCCCTGCTGGGCAGCGTGTCCCAACGCCTGCTGCTCGAGAGCCCGGTTCCCGTCCTGGCTGTCAAGTCCGACTGACGCCGCGCGGCCGACGGGCACCCTCGCGGATCGGCGACGGTGCCCGTCGGGCCCGGGCGTCACCGAAGGAGCATCGATGAGACTCGGCGTCTACGACGCGATCCTGCACCCCCTGCCCTGCCCGAGGCGCTGCGCACGGTGCGCTCCCTCGGCCTGACCGGTCTGGAGGTCAATGCCGGGGGCTTCCTCCCTCCGGTGCTCCTGCCGGTCGACGACATCTGTCCGGGACTGAACTGCAACGGCAACCCCCTGCATCCCGACCCGCGCATCGGGCCGGTTTACCGCCGCCGCAGCGGACGTCGAGCCGGGCCACCTACTCCGTGATCGAGCAGCCGCTGAAGTCCAACGCGGCTCGGTGGGCGTGCGCGATCAGCGCTGCGGCCACCTGCAGGGCCTCGACGTGGGACAGCCGCACCAGCGACGTCACCGCGTCGGGGTCGTCGCCCCGGCTCCGGCCGGCCCGGGTGTGGGCGACCTGCAGCTCGACACAGGTGTCCTGCCGTCCCTCGTCGTGCTCGCACGACACCGAGATCTCGTTCTCCCAGTGCCTCGCCGGGATCAGACGTCGCGCACCGGTGCGGTGGCTCGCGTCCAGCCCGGGGCCGGGATCACATCGTGCGTGGTCACACCACGACGGATGCGACACGTGTCTGTCGGTGGACGCGCTTCGCGGACCGGGCCGCTCGATGGTGGTCACAGAGGTCTCATCGGCCACGGCCCGGCATCGGGTGAACGGCACCGGCGGGTTCTCGTCAGATCGAGGCATGCGGTGTACTCCGTCGGCGGCCTCGGTGGGTGGGGCAGACCATGGCGGCCCTGGGGCGGTGCGCCCGCGCTCAGCACGCGAGAGCGCTGATCACCGTGTCGACGTAGGCAGGCAGGTCGGCAGGCGCCGCGGACGGGGTGGCGTGCGCGAGCTGCGCGTGGCCCAGATAGACGGTGTAGGCGAGCAACCCGCGCCGGCGTGCCTCGTCGGGGCCGAACCCCAGCTCGGCGAACTGCGCGGAGAGGTAGTCGAGACGTCGCCGGGTCACGCGTTCCAGGACCGGCGCCACCAGCGGATGCGCCGCCGTGGGCTGCAGTGCCAACTCGACGCGGGCGCCCGTCGACGCCGTGTACTCGTGGCGCAACGCCGCGGTGAGCAACATCCGCAGGCGGGCGAGGCCGGCCGGCAGGTCGTCCACCCGCGCGATCACGTCCTCGGTCTCGGTGCGCTCCCAGCGCTGCAGCGCGGCGGCCAGCAGGGCGTCGCGATTGGCGAAGTGCCAGTAGAAGCTGCCCTTCGTGGTGCGCAGGCCGGCCGCGACCGACTCCACGGCGACGGCCGCGAGCCCGCCGTCGGCGAGGGCCGTCACGGCGGCGGCCGTCCAGTCGTCGACGGTCAGCCGCTGGCGAGGGGGCATCTCCATACGCTAGCGTACGGACAAGCCATACGGTCGCGTACGGAGGAGTCGGGCATGGGTGCGTACGAGACGGCGGTTCCGGAGACCGAACTGCTCGCCACCGCCCTGCCGTGGGTGGAGTGGTCGGACGCGTACGCCGTGGACTGTCGCCCCGGGATGGCCGACGACCCGCGGGACTGGCTGGCCACGATGCTGCGGCGTCCGCCGCTGTGGGCCGTGCCCGTGCTGGGCCTCCGACAGGTGCTGGCGCTCGTCTGCGGGATCCGGCCGTCGCGCCTGCCCCGGCGTACGGCCGGACGTGAGCTGCTGATCGCCGTCGACACCGGGGCCTTCGACTGTCGGGTGTCCCTTCTCCGGGAGGACGGACGCGTCGTCCTGAGTACCGTCGGCACGGCCCACGACATGCGGGGACGCGTGTTCCTCGCCCTGGCCGGCCGCGTCCATCCCTTCGTCGTGCGGGCGGCGCTCACCAAGACGGCTGCGGTATTGGGCAGAGCTCGGCCGTGCGCCGTCCGGTCCACCGGGTTGCTCGCCGACGCCCTGCCCCGGATCGACTTCGCCGACGCGTACGCGGTCCCGGTCGGGGACGGGACTCCGGACGATCCGATGACGTGGGCGGAGGCGGTGTTCCACGACCCGCCGCCCTGGGCTGCTGCCCTACTCGGGCTGCGGGAGGCGCTCGTCGGTCTGGTGGGGATCGAGGGCGGTCGCCCCGGGGCCTTCGAGGCCGTGGGCGTCGACGATCACGAGGTGCTGGTCGGCTCCGACGCCGGCCACCTCGATTTCCGCGCCTCGGTCCGCCGGGAGCCCGACCACGCCGTGGTCACGACGGTCGTGCAGATCCACAACCTTCGCGGCCGCCTCTACTTCGCCGTCGTGCGGCTCGTGCACCCGGTCATCGTGCGAGCGATGCTCACCCGCGCCGCGACCTCGCTCTCGCGCGCGTCCGATACGCCGACCCGGCCCTCCCCGGGTCAGACCGGCGTGCCCGCCGGCTGCTCGACGTAACGGGCGCGGAGCTTGTGCTTCTGCAGCTTGCCGGTCTCGGTGCGCGGGAGGGAGTCGGTGAAGTCGATGCTGCGCGGGATCTTGTAGGC
Source organism: Actinomycetota bacterium (assembly GCA_032230725.1). Lineage (GTDB taxonomy): Bacteria > Actinomycetota > Actinomycetes > Mycobacteriales > Pseudonocardiaceae > Actinomycetospora. The sequence continues at coordinate 8,456 of JAVXWR010000772.1, read as the reverse complement.
GGCGATGCGCGCCCTGAGGAACTCGGTCAGCTCGGCGGCCAGGTCCGGCCCGGCCACGAGGCCGTCCGCGGGCTGGACGACGGCCTTGACCTGTTCTCCCATCTCGGGGTCGGGCACCCCGATGACGGCCAGGTCGGCGACCGCGGGGTGCAGGGTGAGCGCGTCCTCGATCTCCTGGGGGTAGATGTTCACCCCGCCTGAGATGATCATGAACGCCTTGCGGTCGGTCAGGAACAGGTAGCCCTCGTCGTCGACGTAGCCGATGTCGTCCGTGGTGCCCCAGTTCGGGTGCTCCGGGTGCTGGGCCTGCCGGGTCTTCTCGGGGTCGTTGTGATAGGCGAACGGCAGGGCGTCCCGCTCGAAATACACGAGACCGACCGACCCGACCGGGAGCTCCGGCTGGTCGGGCTCGGCGTCGTCGCACACGCGCAGCGTGCCGAGCAGCGAACGGCCGACGGATCCGGGCTTGCGCAGCCACGCCTCGGAATCGACGACGGTGATGCCGATGGCTTCGGTCGCGGCGTAGTACTCCTGCAGGATCGGGCCCCACCACTCGATCATCTGCGCCTTGACCTCGGTCGGGCACGGCGCCGCGGCATGCACGGCGACCCGGTGGGTCGACAGGTCGTATCGCGCACGCGTCTCGTCGGGCAGCTTCAGCATGCGGACGAACATCGTCGGCACCCACTGGGAATGGGTGACCCCGTGGCGCTCGATCGCGGCGAGGGCCTGCTCGGGATCGAACTTCGGCATGATCACGACCGTGCCGCCGACCTGGTGGATCATGCCGCCGAAGCGCAGCGGCGCCGCGTGGTAGAGCGGGGCGGGGGAGAGATAGACGGTGTCCTCGCCGAAGCCGTAGAGCGGTCCGAACACCCCGACGAGGGGGTCACCGCCCTCCTCGACCTGGACCCCCGGGAGCGGCGCCTTCACGCCCTTGGGTCGCCCGGTGGTGCCGGAGCTGTAGAGCATGTCCCGGCCGCGCGGCTGGTCGGGCAGCGGTTCCGGGGACGACGCCGCGAGCGCCTCCTCGTAGTCGTCGAAGCCGTCGACCGGGCCGATCGCGAGCCGGACCGACAGCTCCCCGACCTCGGCGGGCAGCGCGCGGCCGACGTCGGCCTGGCGCTCGGAGACGATCAACGCCTTCGCGCCGCAGTCGCGGACGATGTAGGCGACCTCGTCGAGCGTCAGGTGGTGGTTGATCGCGGTGACGTACAGGCCGCTGCGCATGGCGGCCCAGAACACCTCGTAGGTGTGCAGTGAGTTCTCGGCGAGCAGGGCCACGTCGTCGCCGGCCCGCAGCCCGGCGGCGTGGAACACCCGGGCCAGCCGGACGGACCGCTCCTCCAGCTCGGCGTAGGTGAGCCGGGCGCCGCTGTCGGCCATCACGACGGCGGGCTTGTCGGGGGTCAGGGCGGCGAAACGACCGGGGTACACGGAAGCCTCCTCGTCGAGCGCCGGAGCGCGGACGTGATGTTCAGGGATTCGGACAATCGTCGTCAACGCCGGCCGTGACGGAGGCGGCCGCGCAGACCCGGCCGTCGCCGCCCAGGACGTCCACCCTCGTCAGCGCGGTGGAGCGACCGCGATGCACCACGCTCGCCGTGAGGACCAGCGGGCCGTCGAACACGGCGGGTCGGAGGTAGGCGACCCGGAGGCCGGTGGTCCGCAGCGGCGCCTCCTCGTCGTCGACGGCGGCCGCGGCCACCACGTCGGCCACCGCGGCCAGGACGCCGCCGTGCCCCCGACCCCCGGCGTTCTCGACCGCGGGGCCCGGCGGCAGCTCGATCACGGCGCCACCGCCCGGACGCACCTCGAGAACGGCGCAGAGCGCCTCGTGCAGGTGGCGAGCGAACGGTGGCGCCGACGGCGCGGGCGACGGCTCGTCCGCGAATGCGGGGATGCCGGGCACATAGTGGGTCGTCACGGTCGCGACCGCCAGGAGGCGCCCGGCCGGGCCCCGGACCTCACCGCGTGCGGTCCCGGCCCGCTCGCCGCCGACCAGCAGCTCGCTCTCGGCCACCAGGACGGTCCCGTCGGCCGGCAGGCCACCCAGCACGTCGATCGACAGCTCCGTCGTGACGGGCCAGCATCCCTCCGGTCTCGCGGTCAACGTCGCCTGCCCGACGACGTCGTCGAGCAGCACCCCGAGCATCCCGGCCGACGGCCGTCCCGCGGCGTCCGTCATCCACGCCACGGTCGTCATGCTGCCGCGGGCGGTGTCCCCGGAGACCTCGATCGGTCCCAGCCCGAAGAGCTCCTCGGCCGGTCGGTGCGGGGTGATGAGCAGCTCGCCGCGCGCCGGGCCGGCGGTCATCTGCGCGGCCGTCCTCGCCGTGGGTGGGGGGTTCACTCAGGCGCCGGTCCTGACCTGCTCGCGGAGCAGGAACTTCTGGACCTTGCCGGTCGCGGTCATCGGGAGCTCGTCGACGAGCAGCAGCCGTTCGGGCAGCTTCTGCAGCGAGATCGCGCGCCCGCGCAGGAAGTCCGTGACGTCCGCCAGACCGGGCTGCCGCCCGGGAACCGGGACCACGACGGCGCACACCTTCTCGCCGAGACGGTCGTCCGGGTAGGCCACGACCGCGACCTGCGCGACGTCGGGGTGGGCGCCGACGTGCCCCTCGACCTCGGCCGCACTGATGTTGGTGCCGCCGCGGATGATGATGTCCTTGAGCCGGCCGCTGACGCGGAGGTAGCCCTCGGCGTCCATCCGGCCGAGGTCGCCGGTGTGGTGCCAGCCCTCGTCGTCGATGGTCGCCGCCGTCCGCGCGGGGTCGCGCCAGTACCCGAGCACCGCCCCGGGACCCCAGTAGCAGATCTCGCCCTCGTCGCCGGTCGCGACGGGGTCGCCGTCGGGCCCGAGGAGGCCGATCTGCACGCCCTCGAGAGCAGGGGTTCCGTCGGATCCGGCGCGTCGCTCGATCGGGTCGCCCCGGTGGCAGCAGGTGGCGGCCATGATCTCCGAGGCCCCGTAGAGCGGGTTCAGCACCCCGCCGTCGAACACCGCCGTGAACTCCGCGGCCAGCGCCTCCGGGATCGGGGCGCCCGCGCAGAGCCAGAAGCGCATCGACGAGACGTCGTGATCCGTGCCGGCGGCGGCCTCGAGGGCCATGCGCACGAACGGGGTGGCGGTCGCGGTGGCGGTGCACCGGTACTGCGCGATCCGGCGGAGGCCCTCGTTCGGCTCCCAGATGTCCTGGAGGTGGGTCTCGGCGCCCACGGCGAGGGGGACGAGGACACCCACCACCAGCCCGGTCGCGTGCGCCACCGGGGACGGCATGAACATGACGTCCTCCGGGGTCGTCCCGAAGACGTCGTGGGCCAGTCCCCGGCCGGAGAAGTCGAGGGTGTTCCACGTGTGGACGCAGCCCTTCGCCGTCGACTCGGTCCCCGACGTGTAGACGATGACGTGCGGCGCATCGGGGTCGGGGTGGGGCCCGAGCTCGGCGTCGTCGGTCTCGGTGGCGCACGCGGTCTCGAAGGCCAGCTCCCCGTCGGCCGGCTCGGCGCGGGCGATCACGAGCGCGCGGAGCTCCGGGCACTCCTGCCCGAGCACACGGAACATCGCCGCGTGGTCGAACCCGCGGAAGCTCCCGGTGGTGACGGCGGCGACCGCGCCGGAGTTGCGCAGGACGTGGCCGACCTCGGTGTGCCGGTACACCGTCATGATCGGGACCATCACGGCGCCGATGCGCGCGATCGCCAGGTAGGAGACGACGAACTCCGCCCAGTTCGGCAGCTGCACCGCCACGCGGTCGCCGGCCGCCACGCCCTGGCGCACGAGCGCCGCACCGAGCCCACGGGCGCGCTCGCGCACCGTGCCGTAGTCCAGCTCCACGACGCCGTCGGAGACGAAGCGCCGGGTGGGCGTGGCCTCGGCCCAGCGGTCCAGCAGTGCGGAGGCAGACCCGTCCTGCCACCAGCCCTGCTCACGGAACCGGCGGACGGACTCCACGCCGTACCGGCCCTCGGCCGACAAGGGGGTCGCTTCCGCAGTGACCATCGGATCTCCGCTCCGGTGCGAGGCGTCCTGGTGCCCGGACCGGACGGCTGCGGTGAGGAGCACCCGGGCGACCTGTGGTGCAGAGCACGGTAGGACCGAACCGCGAATAGTTCAATGGTCGGTCCAAAACGTCAGTCGTGACCGCCGTACTCGTGCAGGCGGGCGGCGTAGGCGGTCCGGAACGCGGTGCCGGCGGACAGCGCGGATCTGAGCTGGTTTTGGTCTGACCGATAGAATATTATCGGCGTTCCCGCGACCGAGGAGATGCGATGGAGCTCGCCGACTCGCCGGAGGAGGCCTCGTTCCGGGCACGGGTGCGGGCATGGCTGGACGAGACCCTCCCCGAGCTGCCCTGGCCCGAACCCGTCGAGCTGACCGACAAGCTGCCGTTCTGGCGGCAGTGGCAGCGCCTGCTGTTCGACGGCGGGTACGCCGGCATCACATGGCCGCGGGAGTACGGCGGCCAGGGCGCCGACGCGAGGATCCGCGCCGTGTTCACCGACGAGGCCGACCGGGCCGGGGCGCCGGAGCGGCTCAACACCGTCGGCGAGGACTTCGCCGGGCCCACGATCATCGCGTTCGGGACGGACGCGCAGAAGGAGCGGTTCCTGCGCCCGATCCTGACCGGTGACGAACTGTGGTGCCAGCTGTTCTCCGAGCCCGCGTCGGGGTCCGACCTGGCCTCCCTGCGGACCCGGGCGACGAAGGTCGACGGGGGATGGCGCATCTCCGGGCAGAAGATCTGGACGAGCCGCGCCCACCTCGCCGCCAACGCGATCCTGCTCGCGCGCACGGGCGGGCCGGACCTCGCCCGTCACCGCGGCATCAGCTACTTCCTGCTGCCGATGGACAGCCCCGGCGTCACCGTGCGGCCGCTGCGCCACATGCTGGGGGAGGCCGAGTTCAACGAGGTGTTCCTCGACGAGGTCGTCGTGCCCGACGAGCTGGTGCTGGGCGAGGTCGACGGCGGCTGGAAGGTCGCCATGGCCACGCTGGGCTTCGAGCGGGTCGGGATCGCGACCGGCCGGGTCAACACCCGCCGGGCCGTCGAGGACATCGTCGCCGAGGTCCGCGCCATGTCCGACCCCGGCGGACACCCGCTCGGCGCGGACCCGCTCGTCCGGCAGCGCATCGCCGACCTCTACGGCCGGGCGCTGGTGCACCACGCGATCGGGCAGCGTGTGCTCACCCTGGCCGCCGACGGCGGGCCGCCCGGCGCGGTGACCTCGATCGGCAAGCTCTACTTCTGTCCCCTGGTCGAGGACCTCGCGGACTTCCGGCAGTCCCTCTCCCCGCTAGGAGGGCAGGTGTCCCCGCAGGAGCAGTCGGCGGCGGAGAGCCGGTGGCAGCGGCTCGCCTACCAGGCCCGAGGCACGGCGATTGCCGGCGGCTCGACCTTCATCCAGCGCAACATCGTGGCCGAGCGGATCCTCGGCCTGCCGAGGAGCTGACCGTGTCGCGCCCCGGCGTCACGTCAGGTGTCCCGGTCCTCGTTCGAGACGCTGATCGCGGTCCGCTCCTCGACCTCGAGCGCCGCCTTGGCGTAGGCGTGCACGTGACGGGTCATCCGCCGGGCCGACGCGTCCGGGTCCCGGTCCTTGATCGCGCGGGTGACGGAGCGGTGGGCCCGCACCGTGATGGCGCGGACCTCCTCGTTGACGAAGCCCTCGTTGCGGGTGGTCGTGTAGATCGCCCGCGACAGCGCGATCATGATGCCGGTCAGGATCTCGTTGTGGCTGGCGGTGGCCACCGCGACGTGCCAGTCGACGTTCGCCTCGAGGAACGCATCGAGGCTCCCGCTCGAGGCGATGGCCTCGTTGGCGGCCTCGAGGCGCCGCAGGTCGGCCGGGATGCGGTTGCGCGCCGCCAGCCGGGCACACGACGGCTCGATCGCCTCCCGCGTCTCGTGGACCGACGCGAGCCGGATCTGCCGGCCACGGATGAGCAGTTCGAGGGAATCGGCCACCGAGTCCTCGCCCGGGTGCTGGACGAAGGCCCCGCCCGCGCGCCCGGCCTTGATGCGGATCAGGCCCTGGACCTCGAGGATCCGCAGGGCCTCCCGCACCGTCGTGCGGCTCATCCTGGTCTGGACCACGAGCTCGCGCTCCGGCGGCAGCGGCGTGCCCTCCGGGTACTCGCCCGAGAGGATGCGCTCGCGCAGCTCGGTGGCCAGGACGTCGGACGCCTTCGGGACCTGCATCGGCGACAGCCGGATGGCCGGCCGGGCCTCGTTCGCGGTCATCGGGGAGCTCCGCTCTGGCCGGGCTAAAGGTCAGACCTAATCTATCAGCGACGATCAGGCCACGCCGTGGCACCGCGCGAGCCGGGAGACACCGATGCGCTGGGAACTCTCCGAGGAACAGGCCGACTACCGGTCCGTGCTCGCCGACTGGCTGACCGACCGGTGTGGTCCCGACGCGGTCCGGTCCTGGCTGGATGCGGGCGACCACGCCACGTTCGACGACCGGTTCGTCGCCGAGGGCTGGCTCGGGGTCGGTTCCCCCGAGGAGCTCGGTGGGCAGGGCGGCGGCCTCGTCGAGCTCGCCCTCACGGCGGAGGAGCTCGGACGCCGGGCGGCCCCGTCGTCGGCGTGGCTGGGGTCGATGCTCGCCCTCCCGGCGCTGGGGGCCGCGCCGGACGCGGCGAAGGCCCTGCTGGCCGACGGGATCACCACGGTGCTGGCGTGTCCCGCCGACACGGTCCCCGGCGCGAGCAGCGCCGTGTCCCTCGCCGACGGTGCGCTGTCGGGCCGGGTCCCGATGGTGCTCGGTGCCCGACGGGCCCGGCGCCTGGTCGTCCCGGTCTCGTCGTCGGAGGGGCGTTCCATGGTCCTGGTCGAGGCCGACCAGCCGGGGGTCGGGATCGCCGGCCGGTCCCTGACCGATCGGAGCCGAACCGCGTCGGACGTCGCGCTGGACCGGGTGGCGGGCACGCCCCTCGGTGGGGAGGCCTCGGTGGGCCTGGCCGCCGCCGCGCTGCGCAGCGCGGTCCTCGTGGCCGCGGACGCGCTCGGCGTCATGGAGCGGATGCTGGACATGACGGTCGAGTACGCGGGGCAGCGCCACCAGTTCGGGGTGCCCATCGCGTCGTTCCAGGCCGTGAAGCACGCGGCCGCCGAGATGCTGGTGAAGGTGGAGGCGGCCCGGTCGATCGTCTACCTCGCCGCGGCCTCGGTCGAGGCGGGCGCCCCGGACGCCCCGCTGCACGCCGCGGCGGCGAAGGCGCAGGTCACCGGCGACGCGTCGGCGGCGGCCGATGCGGCCCTGACGCTGCACGGCGCGATCGGCTACACGTGGGAGCACGAGCTCCAGATCTTCTACAAGCGGGCCAAGCTGGACGCGCCGCTGTTCGGGTCGCCCGCCGCCTGGAACGAGCGTCTCGCCGAGGCGCTCGATCTCCTCGCCCCGGTCTGAGCAGCTCTCCTTTTTTGGTCAGGCCTTTGCTACGTTCAGTCCGAAGATGTCAGGGAGGCGTGCGGTGGACTTCGAGCTGACGGACGACCAGGCGACGATCCGGAAGGCGGTCGCCGAGCTCGCGGGCAAGTTCGACGACCGGTACTGGATGGAGTGCGACCGCGACCACGTGTTCCCGACCGCGTTCTACGACGCGCTCGCCACGGGCGGCTGGCTCGGGATCACGACGCCCGAGGAGTACGGCGGCCACGGTTTCGGCATCACCGAGGCCAGCCTGCTCATCGAGGAGGTCGCCCGCTCCGGCGGCGGGATGAACGCCGCCAGTGCGATCCACCTGTCCATCTTCGGCATGCACCCGGTCATCAAGCACGGGTCCGAGGAGCTGAAGGCGCGGACGCTCCCGCGGATCGTCAGCGGTGACCTGCACGTCTGCTTCGGGGTCACCGAGCCCGGCGCCGGCCTGGACACCACCCGCATCACGACCTTCGCCCGTCGCGAGGGGGAGCACTACCGCGTCAACGGGCGCAAGGTGTGGATCTCCAAGGCCCAGGAGTCCGAGAAGGTCCTGCTGCTCACCCGCACGCAGAAGATCGACGAGGTCGCCAAGAAGACCGACGGGATGACGCTGTTCCTCACCGACCTCGACCGTTCGAAGATCGACATCCGCGCCATCCCCAAGATGGGCCGCAACGCCGTCTCGTCGAACGAGCTGTTCATCGACGACCTCGTGGTGCCGGTGGAGGACCGGGTGGGGGAGGAGGGCAAGGGCTTCACCTACATCCTCGACGGCCTCAACCCGGAGCGGATGCTCGTCGCCGCCGAGGCGCTCGGTCTGGGCCGGGTCGCCCTCGACCGTGCCGTGCGCTACGGCAACGAGCGCGAGGTCTTCGGGCGCCCGATCGGGATGAACCAGGGACTCCAGTTCCCCCTGGCGGACTCGCTGGCCCGGCTCGACGCGGCCGAACTGGTGCTCCGCAAGGCGACGACGCTGTACGACGCCGGTCAGCCGTGCGGCCGCGAGGCCAACACCGCGAAGTACC
>JAVXWR010000747.1:0-12730 GCA_032230725.1 Actinomycetota bacterium | reverse complement strand
GGTCGCAGGCCATCGTCTCCGCCGAGGTGTCCCAGCGACAGATCGCCGAGCTCGGCGATGTCCTGCGCCGCGCCCTGTCCGCGTGGCGGCCCACCCCATCGCCAGAGGAGCTCATCCATGTCCACCGCCCGCTCATCGACGACGGGACGGCCCTCCACCTCGAGGGTCTCACCGCCACCCCGTGCCACGCGTCCGGCCCTCGCCGCCATGGTCGTCGGCCTGGCCCTCACCCTCGTCGGACTCGCCGCGCCGGTCGTCGACGCGCTGACCGTCCACGTCCTCGCCGCGCATCTGCACGCGGTCTACGCCGGCACCGGTGTTCCGGAGCCGCCGGCGACGGCGATCACCACCTACCTCGTCGTCGTGGGGGTGCTCGGGACCCTCGGGTGGCTCCTGACGATCCGCGCGGTGCGCCGGCAGACGCGCTGGGCCCGGCCCGTCGCGACCCTGCTCGCCGCCGCGGCCACCGCGGTCGCCGTCGTCGACCTCACCGTCTCCGAGTACGGCCACCCGATCCTGCCGACGTGGCTCGGCGTCCTCGGGCTGCTGCCCTGCCTCGTCGGACTCGTGGCGGTCGCCCTGCTGTGGAGCCGCACCGGCCCGGGCGCCGCGTCGCCTCGGGTGGTGTGACCGATGCGTGCCCAGCAGGACACCCCGACGACGACGACGCTGCCAGGGCCCGGCCGGTGGGTGCTGCCCGTCACGGCCGGCTCCGGCTTCCTCGCCGGACTCGACACCACCGCGGTCAACCTCGCCCTGCCCGACATCCAGCGGGGTCTCGCCGCCGGGCTCGGTGAGCTCCAGTGGGTCTTCAGCGCCTTCTCCCTGCTCAGCGCGGCGCTCCTGGTCACCGCGGGCAACCTCAGTGACCGCCTCGGCCGCCGCCGGGTCTTCGTCGCCGGGCTCTGGGCCTTCGCCGCCTCCTCGGCGGCCTGCGGCCTCGCGCCGTCGGCGGTCGTCCTCGATGTCGCCCGCGGGGTGCAGGGTGCTTCCGTCGCGGTGGTGACCGCGAGCGGGCTCGCCGTGCTCGCGAGCCTCTATCCGGCCGCGGAACGCGGTCGGGCGCTCGGCACCTACAGCGCCCTCGCGGCCTCGTCGTTCGTGATCGGTCCGCTCGTGGGCGGGGCGCTCACCGATCTGGCGGGGTGGCGGGCGGTGTTCCTGGTCAACGTCCCGGTCGCCGGGCTCTTCGCGCTCGCGGCCCGGGTCGTCCTCCCTGAGCTCGCCGGCTCGTCCGTCGGCGGGCGGGCGAGGTTCGACCTCGCCGGCGTCGCCACGTTCACCCTCGGACTGGGCGCCCTGCTCTACGCCGCGCTGCGGGGTGCCGAGATCGGCGTGGGGCACGTGGAGATCGTGGTCACCGGCGTGCTCGGTGCTGCGGGCCTCGTGGCCTTCGTGGTGATCGAGCGCCGGAGGGCCGACGGGGTCGTGGACCTCCGCCTCTTCCGCGACCGGACCTTCGCGGGTGCGGTGGTCACCATGGCCCTCGGGGCCGGCGCGTACTTCGGCATGCTGGTCTACCTCAGCCTGTTCCTCCAGGAGAACCAGCGGTACGACGCCTTCGAGACCGGGCTGGTCTTCCTCCCCACGATCGTGCCGTTCATGATCATGTCACCGCTCTCGGGGCGCCTGCTCTCGCGCCTCCCGGGCGCACTCCTGCCGACGGCCGGTCTCGCCCTGATCGCCGGCGGAATGCTGCTGCTCGTGGGCGTCCCCGAACAGGCGGGCCTGCTCGGCGTCGTCCCGGGGATGGTGGTCACCGGTCTCGGGACCGGGCTGACGGTGACACCGCTGACCCAGCTGGCCCTGAACCGGGTGGCCGACGAGCGCACCGGAATGGCCTCGGGCGTCCTCCAGACCGCTCGGCCCATCGGCGTGACCGTCGGGGTGGCCGTCCTGGGTCTCGCCGTGCCCGGGCGCGTGGACGCGGCCGCCTTCGGGAACGTCGCGACGATCGCCGCCGGACTCACCGTCGTGGCTGCTGTGGTGTCCGCGGTGGCGATCCGGAGGTCGTCGTCCTCGTGACCCGGGCGAACCGCACCGCGGCCGGGACCGTCGGGGTCCGGGGCGGCGCCCACCTCCGGGTCGTGTCGCGGCCCGGGGGCGTGGGCGCGCTCCCTGGGCTCTACGGTTGCCGGAAGGCTGTGGTGCAGATCACACTCTTGCCTCACAGCAACCTGGGCTGATGGGGGCGTGACTGTCAGACCCTCGAACTAGTGTTCGAATCATGACAGCGGTGGTGGACGCGGCGGGCGGGTCGTTCGACGACCCGCTGCGCGCTGATCCGTGCTCGCTGGTCGGGGAGGATGTCGAGGCGGGCCTGGTGGCGGCGTTCCGCGCGGACAACCGTGCGGCGTGGGCGCGGTGTCGGTGGCTGCTCGAGGCGTGCCGGTCGCGGGCGGGCACCACCGCCCGGGTCCTGGGTGCGCGGCGGGCGGGGTTGATCGCGGCGGCGGCGTTGGCGTGGTCGCCGGCGATGGCCGCGGCACGGCTGGAGTTCGCCCGCCAGGTCATCGAGCGGCTGCCCGCTCTCGGGGAGGGGATGCGCGAGGGGTGGCTCGAGGAGAGCAAGGCCGCGGAGATCGTGTCGGTGGTGCGTGAGCTCGACGACGCCCAGGCCCGCCGGGTGGTGGAGCGGCTGCTGGGGCGCGCGGCACGGTTGACCCATCCTGAGCTGGGGCGGCTCGCGGAGAAGGAGGCCGCGGCGGTCGACCCGACCTGGTACGAGTCCCGCCGCGCCGCTGCGGTGGCCCGGGCGCGGGTGATCGCGCGCAGTGCCCCGTCGGGGGCGGCGGAGCTGTGCGGGCTGGATCTCCCCGAGGACCTGGCGTTGGAGGCCCACTCCCACGTGGTCGCGCTCGCCGACGCGGTCCGCGCGGCGGTGCGGGCCCGCGGTGGGGACGTCGCTCAGGGGTTCACCGAGGCCCACGTCTACCTGGCGCTGCTGCGACCGCAGCTGCTCGGCGCCGACGACGCCACCATCGTGGCCACCCTCACCGAAGAACTCCTCAACCCGAACACCCCCACCGACAGCGACGACGGCCCCGACGACGGCCCCGACGACGGCCCCGGCCCCGACGACGGCCCCGATGACGGTCCGGACGACGCTGACCCCAAGGACAGGGGCCCGGAGGACGGTGGTCCCGCCGACGGCGAGAGTCGGAGTGGCCCGGCTGACGAGGGTCCGGACGACGAGGGCCCGGAGGCCGGTGGCCGCGATGGCCGCGACGACCGCGGGCCCGCCGGTCCCGGCTCCGACGATTCGAGACCGGTTGGTGAGCCCGAGCCTGCAGCCGATGCCCGCCCCGACCCCGCGCCGTTGGCGTTCCGGGCCGCGGTAGCGGTGCGCCTGGAGCTCACGACACTGCTGGGGCTGGACCGCGGCCCCGGCGAGGTTCCCGACTACGGGGTCGTCGCCAGCTCCACCGCCCGCCACCTCGCCCGCACTCGCCCCGGCGCACCGATCCGGCTGCTGCTCTACGACCCCGACGGCCACCTCGAACACACCCTGACCCTGCACCCCCGAGGCGGGCGCGCCGCCCGTCGCCGCAGCCGCTACCGACGCCAGGTCATCGAGGTCCGCGCACGCACCACCACCCTCGACGCCCTCGAGGTCCACGACCTGCTCGGCCAACAGGCGACCCTGCTCGGTCGGGCGAAGGCGGCACTGGCAGCGGTGCGGGCGCGACCTCCCGGCGAGCACCCCGCGGTCAGCACCGCCGACGTGCACCGCCGCCATCCCGGCGCTGCGCTGGCGGCCTGGGTCCGGGCCCGGGACCAGACCTGCCGGTTCCCCGGGTGCACCCGTCCCGCGATGCGCGCCGACCTCGACCACACCGACGACTGGCTCTTCGGCGGGCCCACCGAGGCCGACAACCTCGGCGCGCTCTGCGAACCGCACCACCTGCTCAAACACGACCCCGACGCCGGCTGGACCCTCCTCCAGCCCACCCCGGGGTGCTTCGTGTGGACCAGCCCCACCGGCACACGCCACCGCGTCGAGCCCGAACGCTACGAGCAGCTGCCCGAGCCGCTGGCACCCGCCGACGGGCCCGCCAGCATTCCCGACGCCGTGTACGCCCCACCGCCGCGCCCGAGCCCCGCCTGGGCGGCGCGACCCAACAGGCACGGGTTCCTCACCGACGCCGCCCGCGCCACCGCCACCCGCCTCACCCGAGCCACCTCACCCGACACACCCGAGGCTCCGCCGAGCCCCTACGACCGCGACTCCGACTTCTGAGGAGCACCGGGACCGGGTACGGCGCCGTCGGCTTGACCGGCCGCGCCCGCCCGGCCACGGTCAGCGGATGGCGAGTGATCCGGACGAGGTGCGCGACGGGGTCGGTCTCACCCATCTCGACCAGGAGCTCCTCGCTGGCGACGGCGACCGTCCGGCGGTCACCAAGCGCGCCCTCGTCGACCACCTCGATGCCGTCGCCGACCGAATCCTCCCGCTGCTCGCCAACCGGCCGCTCTCGGTCGTCCGCGCCCGCGGCAAGGAGCGGTTCATGCAGAAGAACCTGCCCAAGGGTGCGCCCGAGTGGATCCGGTCGGTGACGTTCTGGTCGGAGAGCTCCCAGCGCGACGTCCACTACGCCCTCGCCGAGGACCGCGCGACGCTGCTGTGGTTCGCCAACCAGCGCGCCGTCGAGTACCACGTCCCGCTCACGCTCGCCGACGAGCCGGGCACGCCGACGCACCTCGTCCTCGACCTCGACCCACCCGAGGGCTCCGACCTGGGTCCCGTCGTCGCCGCCGCGCGCGCCGTCCGCGAGGTGCTGCGCGAGGCCGGGTTCGACCCGGCCGTGAAGACCTCCGGCGCCAAGGGCCTCCACGTGGTGACGCCGATCGAGCCGGCGACGATGGAGGACGTCCACGCCGCGACCCGCGCCGTCGCCGCCCGCGCCGAACGGCTCGCTCCGGAGGGCACCACGACGGCGTTCATCAAGGCCGACCGCGGCGGCAAGGTCTTCCTCGACGCCACCCGCGCGGGCGGCGCCACGGTCGTCGCCGCCTACAGCCCGCGGGCGCGTCCGGGCCTGCCGGTCTCGTGCCCGTGCGACTGGGACTCCCTCGACGACGTCGTCCCCTCCGAGATCACGGTGGCCACCCCCGACCGGTTCCTGCGCGGTCCGAGCTGGCAGGAGCGCCTCGGCGAGGCCCGCGCGATCCCCGCGGACCTGGTCGAGGAGGGCCACACGATCCCGGTCGCGCGGGTCGCGGCGATGCACGAGGGCAAGCGCCGCAAGCGCGCGGCGTCCCGCGGCGACGGCTGACGTGCTGCGACGACGTGTATCAGGTACTGTCGGTACCGCAAAGGCTCACGTCGAGAGGAGACGCCGTGCTCGGGGACCTCGCCGGGATCGGACCGGTCAAGGACGCACTCACCACCACGAACGACCTGCTGGAGAAGGTGCTGGGCGAGCTGCGCCGCACCAACGACGCCCAGCTGGACGCGGTCGTCACCGAACTGCGCGCGGTGCGGGCCTCGGTCGACCGCCTGGCCGCCGCGCAGGAGGTCCCCGCCGCTGCCTCGTGACGCGGTCGCCGTCACCCCCTGATCGACGTGAGAAGTCGAACGCAAGAGTCGATCTCGCGAAGGGGTGCTGGCGACGGGCCCGGTGTCCGAGGTGGTGGAGGCGTTCAGCGCCTCCACCCCGCGCGGGTCGAGCTTCCGGGCACGATCACGACGGTGCCGCCGTAGGCGGCTCGACTCTCGTCCTTGGCCGCGCGGCCGTGAGCAGCCGTTGCGTGGTGTCGCCTGGTGAACGGGACCGAGGGGCGGTGCGGGTTGCCAGTCGCCGGGGGCGGCGATTCAGGTGGCGAGCAGGGCGTCGATCAGGCGTTGGCCGAGCCACTGCTGATAGGCCTCGGGCGACCACTGCCGGTCCTCGGTGAGGAGCTGGTGCATCTCGGGAGAGTTCAGCGTCCAGATGACGTCCCGGACGTGGTCGCGGTCGAGTTCGGAGCGCACATCGCCGGTACCCAGGAGCGACTCGGCGGTGGTGGCGGCGTCTTCGAGGCGCTTGTTCTTGACGTTGGTCGCGAAGGCTTGCAGGTCGGTCTCACCGGAGCGGGCAGCGATGAGCAGCAGGGCGGGCAGCGTACCGAGTCGGTCGTAGAGCTGACGGCACCAGGCGGCGTAGGCGGTCAGCATGGCCGTTCCGCTGCTCTGGGCGGCCACGGCGCGGGCCTCCGGGCGCTCAGCCAGGGGCACCGGCTCGTCGTCACCGACCAGTACAGCACCGAGCATCTGCGTGAGCAGCTCGGACTTGCTGCCGAAGCCCTTGTAGAGGGTCTCGACCGAGACCCCAGCGTCCCGGGCTATCAAGATCATGGTCGTAGCGGCATAGCCGCGGGCAAGGACCACCCGGTGCGCGGCCTCGAGCACCCGCGCACGAGTGGCCTTGGCTTGCGCTTCGCGGCCGGTGTTGTCGTAGCGGCGTCGACCCTTGACGGTCCCTCCCGACATTCCTTACAGTCTCCTTGTCTCCGATACAGGGTCACTGTAACGGAGTCTAGGGCTCACCGGCTCGCTCGGGCCGCCGACGTGCGGTCGCCGGACGGGGGTGGCCTCGTCGATGGGAATCACCATGCATGTCGTGCTGCACGAGGTCTCCGACCCGGGGGGTCTGAGGTCTCGGGCCTCAGCTCGGGCGTCGGGGGACAGCCCAGTAGGGCGACGAGCACCGGGGGTTCTCGGGACTTTTCTCACCTGGGATCGAGGCGAACGAGCAAATGACCACTCCAGACGATAAGACCACCTGTGTCAGGTCTCTGAACCTGATGGCCACCGGCACCGTCGAGGACATCGCCGAGGTCTACAGCCACGACGCCGACAACCGCGAGGCGAAGGACGAACCGCCGGCCACCCGGGGCAAGGGGCCCGAGGCCGTCTATGCCACCGCTCTGTGGCTGCGAGAGGCCTACTCCGACCTCAGGTGGGACGTGCACGACGCCGTCCAGGACGGCGAGCTCGTCGTGCTGCACGCGACCATGAGCGGCCGACAGACCGGCCCGTTCACCGCCTACGCCGAGGACGCCTCGGTGGAGATGGTGTTCCCTCCCAGACGACGCGAGTTCGCCGTGACACAGACGCACTGGTTCCGGATGAAGGACGGCAAGATCACCGAGCACTGGGCCAACCGGGACGACCTGACCATGGGTGAGCAGCTCGGCTGGACCCCGCCGACGCCGATCTACCTCGCCAAGATGCTCCTCGCGCGGCGACAGGCCCGGCGGAAGGCGAACGCCAGAACCGCCGGACGTTGACGCTCTCGACGGCGTCTCCGAAGGGTGCATCCGGACGCCGTCAGCGGGACGCGAGCCTGCCGCTGGGGTCCGGAGTGATACCCGCCGACCTGTTCTGTTCGTCCCTGCAGAGCCGAAAGCGGGCTCGCGGCTCGTGGGCCCCGACCCGAGCACGGCGTTCGTGGTCGGCACGAGCGACCGGAGCCGTTCCAGGCGCCGATCACGGTTGCGGTGACCGCCGGACAGGCCTGTAGCGATCAGCACGGACGTCGTCCTCGATGCGTGGGAAGCCAAGCCCGATCACCGCATCAGGAGGACATCCCCCGGCCCGCCCGACGTGGCGTCCCTCCCGGGACTGGGCCACTGACGACGGGAGCGGCCGAGTGCCGGGCGCACCGCACGGCCACCCACCCGCACGCCGCCACCACGCCGACGACGGCCACCGAGAGCGCCATCCCGGCCGACCCGGACGGGACGACGCCCGCGAGCTGGCCGAGGACGTCGACGACGAGGGCGACGACGAGGGCTCCGCGGACCCAGGAGCCGGTGGTGAGCGTGTCCATGCCGACGAGCGTGGGCGTCGGCGATGAAGGGCCGCTGAGCACCTGCTGTGCGCCGGCTACGTGCGAGCGGCGACCTCACGAGCCACCTGGAAGTCTGGTGCGGTGCGGCGGGAGGTGGGCGTGCGAGGGCGGGTGCTGCGCGGGCTGCGCCGCACCGGGATCGTGCTGGTGACGATCATCGTCGTCGTCCTGGCGCTCGCCGGCCTCTACCTGGCGTGGGACGACCTCGCGCCGGTCCACGTGACGACGGCCGCGCCCGGCTTCACCGTCGACGCCGCCGGCGTGGCCACGCACGTCGAGCGCTGGCCCGCGGTGCATCCCTCGGGGCAGCCGCCGCTGGTGCTCGTCCCGGGGTTCGCCGAGTCGACCTACGTGTTCTCCCGCCTCGCCCCGCGCCTGGCCGACGATCGCGACGTCTACGCCTACGACGTGCGCGGCTACGGCTTCACCGCGCACCAGGGGCCCTACACGCTGGCCGCGGACACCGACCAGCTCGCGGGCCTCGTGGCCGCGCTGCACCTCACCCGACCGATCGTGATCGGCCACTCGCTCGGGGCCGCGATCGCCCTCTCGCTGGCGCTGCGCGACCCCGGCTCGGTCACCGGCGTCGTCGCGGCCAATGGCGACGGCACCCCCTACTTCGGCGACGACCGCTCCGCCGGCGGCGGCGGGGGAGGCCTGCGCACGCTGCTGACGCTTCCGCCGCTCGGCCCGGCCGTGGTCACCGCGGTGGTGCGCCACCGCGACCCGGTCCGGCGCCTCGTGGCCTCGCAGTGCGGTCCCGGCTGTCCGACCGACGACCGGGCGGTCGACCGCTGGCGCGCGCCCTTCCTCGCCCCGGGCGGCGTCAGCGCCTTCCTCGCGATCGCCCGCCAGCCCCTCATCGGGCTCACCGACGACGAGGAGCGCCGGATCCGCGTCCCGACCGCCGTGTTCTCGAGCAGCGACGACCACAGCTTCGACCACACCCAGGCCGTCGCCACCGCCGCGCGCCTGCACACCGGTCTCGTCGCCGAGCTCCCCGGCGCACGGCACCTCGCGCTGCTCGGCGAGCCCGACCAGGTCGCCGCCGCCGTGCGTCCCCAGCTCACCGCGCTCGCGGCGCAGGCGACGCCACGGCGGTAGGGCGCCGACGGTTGACGGCCCGAGGAGTCCGGGCACCCGGGCCCGCAATCCGACTCGAGGAGGACACCACGATGGCGGACACCCGCAACGGGCCCGAGCTGCACCCGATGGTCGAGGAGCTGGCCTCCGGGCCGAACTTCGCCTCGGTGGCCACGATCCTCCCCAGCGGACTCGTGCAGAACCAGGTCCTGTGGTGCGGCATCAAGGACGGCCGCCTCGTGCTCAACACCGAGACGCACCGCAAGCGCTACGAGAACCTGCAGAAGGACCCCCGCATCACGGTGCTGATCCGCGACGAGAAGGACCCGTACCGCTACGCCGAGGTGCGCGGCCAGGTCACCGACTTCACCACCGGCGAGGAGGCGCGCGCCCACATCGACGAGGTCGCGCAGCGCTACGTCGGGCACGACTACCCGCCCGAGGCGATCAAGTCCGAGCGCGTGATCCTCTGGATCACTCCGCGCCGCCAGACGATCATCGACCAGAACGTCGACCTGAGCGACTGAGCGCGGCTCTCCTCGACCGCGATGGCGGGCTGTCGCTGGCTGGTGATCTAGGTCACAGCTAACGTGGCCTCTGCTCGACATCCCGGGCTGAGGAGAGATCCGTGACTGACACCATGAAGGCCCTCGCGTTCCTGGGCTCGGGCAAGGTCGGCCTCGTCGACCGCGAGATCCCCCACGCGGGCCCCGGCGAGGCCATCGTGAAGACGACGGCGGCGCTGATCTGCACCTCCGACATCCACACCGTCGCCGGGCTCCTGCCCGTCCCCGAGGGGCGCCTGCTCGGGCACGAGAGCGTCGGTGTGGTGCACGAGCTCGGGGCAGGCGTGACGTCGGTGCAGGTCGGGGACCGGGTCGCGGTCAACGCCGTGACCCCCGACGGGACCTGTGACAACTGCCAGGCCGGCCACACCTCGCAGTGCCGCGGCGCCCTCGGCGGCTATCGCTTCACCGTCCAGAAGGACGGGAACATGGCCGAGTACTTCCACGTCAACGACGCCGACTACAACCTGGCGCCGATCCCCGAGGGCCTCGCCGACGAGGCCGCCGTCTACGCCTGCGACATGCTCTCCACCGGCATCGTCGGGTCCGAGAACGCCAACATCCCGATCGGCGGCACCGTGGCCATCTTCGCCCAGGGCGCGGTGGGTCTCTCGGCGACGCTCGGCGCCAAGCTGCGCGGCGCAGGCCTGGTCATCACGGTCGAGGGCCTGTCGAACCGGCAGGAGATGTCCCGTCGCTTCGGGGCCGACGTCGTGATCGACCCGGCGTCGGGCAACGTGGCCGAGCAGATCGTCGAGCTGACCGACGGCGGGGCGGACTCCACGGTGGAGGCGCTCGGCAACCAGGTCACCTTCGAGGCCGCGCTTTACGCGACGCGTCCCGGCGGCACGTTGTCGAACGTCGGGTACCACGGGGAGTCCGGCCCGACGGTCACGATGCCGCTGGACGCGTGGGGCCTGGGGATGGCGGGCAAGAAGATCGCCACCGACCTCTGCCCGGGCGGGCGCCTGCGCATGGAACGGCTGATGCGCCTGATGCTCAACGGCAAGATCGACCCGACGCCGATGACGACGCACCGGGTGTCCATCGACCAGGTCGAGGACGCGTTCGACATGATGGCCCACAAGCGCGACGGCATCATCAAGCCGCTGATCACGTTCTGAGCCCGAGCAGCCGCTCGGGGACCCGGAAGCGCAGGGCCGGCTCGCCGGCCCTCACCGGAGGCGATCGCCCCCGACGGCGGAGAATGCGCGGCGTGACCGTCCCCCTCGGCGACCAGGGCGGGCGGATGCTCGGGCGGCGCACGTGGCTGCGGGACCTGGTCCGGCTGCGGCCCGTCGGCGTCGACTGGCCCGACGCGCTCCGGGCCGGCGTCTGCGCCGGACTCGTCGTGGTCCTCGGGTGGGCGGCCGGCGAGCTCTCCGCCGGCCTGACCGCCAGCGTCGGGGCGTTCACCGCCCTCTACGGCGGCGGGCGCCCCTACCGTGCCCGGGCCGTCGAGCTCGCCGTCATCGCCGTGGGCTTCGCCGCCGCCGTGGCCCTCGGGGCCCTCTCGGCGGTGTCGCTGTGGGTGACCGTCGTGGTCGTCGCCGCCCTCGCCGTCGTCGCGACCTGGCTCTGCCAGGCCCTCGACACCGGGCCGCCCGGGGCCTACATGTTCGTGCTGGCCGCGGCCACCGCGTCGAGCATCCCGGGGGCGGCCGCCGAGCCGTGGCGCCTGGGCCTGCTGGTCCTCGGCGGCGGCGCCCTCGCCTGGGTGCTGCACATGTCGGGCGTCGTGGCCGGGTTCCGCCGGCCGGAGAAGGCCGCGCTCCTCGCCGGCGCGGCGGCGGTCGAGCGGCTGGTCGGGTCCGTGGGCAGCGACGACTACGCCGCCGCGCGGGACCGGGCGGCGCGGGCCATGCACCGCTGTTGGGTCGTCCTGGCCGAGCGGCAGCCGGTGGACCCACGGCCCGGCGGGACGCTGGAGCGGTTGCGCGCGATCGGGCTCGAGGTGCACGGCCTCCTGGCCGACGCCGTCCGGGCTAACGACGAGGCGCGGCCGGTCGACCCGGCTGCGGCCCCGCGGCTGCGGGCGGTGCCGGGCGACGTCGCCGACCCGCCGGCCTCGCCCGCGCGGCTGCGCCACGGCGACGTCCCGCGGGGCGGTCCGGGTCCGGCGTCGGCGGCCCGCGAGCTGCTCGCGCGGGGGTCGCCGTGGCGGGTGGTGCTGGCGCGGGTGGGCCTCGCCGCCCTCGTCGCGGGCGCCCTGGGGTCGCTGCTCGGCCTGGACCACGCCTACTGGGCCGTCGCCGCGGCGGTGCTCGTGCTCTGCCAGGGCCTGAGCTGGGCGGGCACCCTGCAGCGGGCGTCGCAGCGGTTCCTGGGCACCTGGCTCGGTCTCCTGCTCGCCGCGGCCGTGCTCTCGGCGCAGCCGGCCGGGGTGTGGCTGGGGGTGGTCGTCGCGCTGCTGCAGTGCGCGGTCCAGCTCGCGATGCCCCGCAACTACGGGCTCGGCGTCGTCCTGATCACCCCGCTCGCGCTGACGATCGGCAGCGGCGGACACCCGGCGGACCTCACCGGCTTCCTCCTGGCGCGCGGCGTCGACACCGCCGTCGGCTGCGCGGTGGGCCTCCTGGTCTTCCTGCTCGTCGTCCCGGGCGCCGCGCTCCCGGAGCCGGCCGTGCTGGTCGCGGCGACCCTGCGCGACGCGGCCCGCGTCGTCCCCCACCTGGTCGACCGGAGCACGACGGCCCCCGCGGCCCGGGACGCGCGCACCGACCTCAACCAGCGGGTGCAGGCCCTGACCGACGCGCACGACGTCGGGGACCTGGGACTGCCGGGCGGGCGGGGCCGGCAGGCGACCGTCTGGTGGCCCGCGCTCGACGCCGCGCAGCGCCTGGCCCACCAGGTGCTCGCCGCCTGCTGGTCGCTCGACCGGTCACCGGCCTCCGCGCCGTCGCTGCCCGGGTCGCGCGCCGCGGCGATCACCGCGGAGCTGGACGAGGTCGCCCGGCGGGCGTCCCCCGACGGCGGGGCGGGGCCCGAGGCGCCCCCGCCACCGGCGCCGGAGGGGTTCCTCGCTCGCGAGCTGGACGCGGTGCGTCGCGCACTCCCCACCGCGGACCCGGGCCAGATGTACTGACCACAGCTAGGGCGTGTCTCCCAAGTCTGTGAGCTGGGCCGGTCCACGATGCCGGGATGGGTCGTGGGCCGGTTCTCTCAGATGAGATGTGGGCTCGGGTGGAGCCGTTGCTGCCCGCGCAGTACGGCAAGGGTCGCCCATTTCGAGATCATCGGCAGGTG
>JAVXWR010000731.1:0-4623 GCA_032230725.1 Actinomycetota bacterium | reverse complement strand
CGTCGACCCGGTCGGTCCCGCCGGTGCCCGAGGACGCCAGGGCGGACGAGGAGAGGGCCACGATCGACCATCGTCCTCCGGACCCGCGGCGTGACGGTGAGGCCCCGGAGGTGGGCGTGTCTTCGACGACACCCGTCGCGGCAGTCCTGTCCGGTTCGTGCCCGGCGCTACCCCGCGCCCCGGCCACCGGGCCCATGATCGTGTGACGAGACCCGGCGAGGACCGAACTCTCCGTCACCCGGACGACGATCATGCTCGTCGGCGACCACACGGGAACGAACGAAGGGCCCCTTCGGTCGAATAGATCGACTGAAGGGGCCCCTCGCTCAGAACGGCCCGGGCCTACGACGGACGGATCGTCAGCAGCAGGTGGTCCTTGCCCTTGGTGGAGCGCAGCGCGGCGTCCCAGCCGTCGGCGACGGCAGCCGTGTAGAGCAGCGCCGTCGACGGGGTGCGCAACGGCGAGCGGAACACCGCGTCGACGGTGGTCGCCGGGCCGTAGCGCCCCGACAGCGCGCCGAGCACCCGCGCCTTGGTCCACATGCCGTGCGCGATCGTGCCCGGCATCCCGAACGCCTTCGCGGCGAGCGAGTTCATGTGGATCGGGTTCACGTCGCCCGACACCGCGGCGTAGCGCCGTCCGATGTCCCCGGGCACCTTCCACACCGCGTGCGGCCGGTCCCCGACGACGGGTGCGGGCTCCGGCGGCGCGGGCTCCGACGCCTCGTCCGCGGAGGCGCCCCGCACGAAGTACGTCGAGCGCGAGTGCCAGGTGCGCTCGCCGTCGGCGGTGTCGATCGTCGCGACGAGGTCGACCTGGGCGCCCTTGGGGTGGGCGACGAGCCGCTCGGCGTGCACCTGCAGTGTCAGCGGCTCGCCGACCTCCAGGGCGCGCCGCTGGGAGATGACGTTGCGCAGGTGCACCATGCCCGGGGCGGGCAGGGGGAACTCGCGGTCGGTCATCAGCCGCATCTGCAGCGGGAACGCCAGCATGTGCGGGTAGGTCAGCGGCACGTCGGCGCCGACCTGGAACCCGCAGACGTGCGCGTAGTCCGCCACCGCGTCCGCGTCGATCGTCGTGCCGGCGAGCTCCAGCGTCCGGTCGGGGAGCGTGTCCCCGCCCGAGCGCGCCGTGAGCAGCGCCCGCCCGTAGAGCGTCCCCAGCGTCGGGGGCGCGTCCAGCGTCTCGGTCGTCACCTACGCCCCCAGGAAGTTCTGGCCGTCGACCCGCAGCACCTGGCCGTTGACCGCGTACGACGCGCCCTGCGCGAACCAGGCGATCGTCTCGGCCACGTCGACCGGCAACCCGCCCTGGGTCAGCGACGAGAGCCGCCGGCCCGCCTCACGGGTGCCGACGGGCATCGCGGCGGTCATGTCGGTCTCGATGAACCCGGGCGCGACGGCGTTGATCGTCGCGTCCTTGGCCGTCAGCAGCGGGGCGGTGGCGTCGACGAGCCCGATGACGCCGGCCTTCGACGAGGCGTACGAGGTCTGCCCGCGGTTGCCCGCGATCCCGGCCATCGAGGAGACCGTGACGATCCGGCCGCCGCGGTGGAAGCCGGTGTCGTCGGAGGAGCCCATGAGGACGTCGTTGATCGCCAGCTGGGCGTTCAGGTTGACGTCGATCACCGAGTTCCAGCGGTCGGTGTCCTGGTTGGCGAGCAGCTTGTCGCGGGTGATGCCCGCGTTGTGCACGACGATGTCGATGCCGCCGTGGCGCTCGGCGTGCGACAGGATCGCCGCGCCGGCGCCGTCGCCGGTGATGTCGAGCTGCAGGGCCGTCCCGCCCACGTCGTTGGCGGTGCGGGCCAGCGCGTCCCCGGACGCCGGGATGTCGACGCACACCACGGTGGCGCCGTCGCGGGCCAGCGTCGTCGCCACGGTGCGGCCGATGCCCCGCGCGGCTCCGGTGACGACGGCGACCTTCCCCGCGATCGGGCGGTCCCAGTCGGTGCCCGCCGACGAGCCGGCGTAGCCCGGCACCACCCCGACGTCGAGGCGCTGGCCGTCGACGAAGGCCGAGCGCGAGGACAGGAAGAAGCGCAGGGTCGACTCGATGTCGTTCTCGGCGCCGTCGGCGACGTGGATCAGGTTGACCGTGGCGCCGTAGCGGGCCTCCTTGGCCGCGGAGCGCACCAGGCCCTCGAGGGCGCGGCGTGCGGCGCGGACGGCAGGGCGCTCGGCCTCGGCCGGGACGTCACCGATCACCAGAACGCGGCCAGATGCGCCCACCCGCTTCATGCACGGCGTCAGGAAGCCCTGGATCGCGGCGAGGTCGGCCGGGGAGGACAGCCCCGTGGCGTCGACGATCGCCGCGGCGACCTTCGAGGTCGACGAGCCGCCTCCGACGGGGGCGTTCGGGTCCTCGTGGACCTCGACGCCCGCCTCGGCGAGGACGGCGCGGACGATCTTGGCCACGCGGCCGTTCGCGGTCGCGGTGCCGAGCAGCGCCGGGCCGGACAGGAGCGGCTGGCCGGGCTCCCAGCGGCGCAGGATCGGCACCGGGGGGAGGCCGACGTTGCCGGCGATCGTCTTGCCGACCCCGGAGTTGACGAAGTCGGAGTACCAGTCGTGGGACATCGCTACGGCTCCTTTCTCAGGCCTCGAGGATGGCGACGACGCCCTGGCCGCCGGCCGCGCAGATGGAGATGAGGCCCCTGCCCCCGCCGTTCTCCTTCAGGATCTTGGCGAGGGTCGGGACGATCCGGGCGCCGGTGGCCGCGAACGGGTGGCCCACCGCGAGCGACGAGCCGTGCACGTTGAGCTTCGCGCGGTCGATCGACCCCAGGGGGGCGTCGAGCCCCAGGCGCTCCTTGCAGAACTGCGGGCTCTCCCAGGCCGCGAGCGTCGCGAGCACCGTGGAGGCGAACGCCTCGTGGATCTCGTAGAAGTCGAAGTCCTGGAGGGTGAGGCCGTTGCGCTCGAGCATCCGCGGGACGGCGTAGGCCGGCGCCATGAGCAGGCCCTCGTCGCCGTGCACGTAGTCCACGGCGGCGGTCTCGGCGTCGACGAGGTGCGCGAGCACCGGGAGCCCGCGCTCGGCGGCCCACTCGTCGCTGGCGAGCAGGACCGTGGCCGCGCCGTCGGTGAGCGGCGTCGAGTTGCCCGCGGTCATCGTCGCCTCGGCCTTGTCGGCCCCGGCGGGGAAGAAGACCGGCTTGAGCTTGCCGAGCTTCTCGACGCTGGAGTCGGCGCGCAGGTTGTTGTCCTTGGTGAGCCCGAGGTAGGGCGTCATCAGGTCGTCGAAGAAGCCGGCGTCGTAGGCCTTCGCCAGGTTGTGGTGCGACAGCGCGGTCAGCTCGTCCTGGGCGGTGCGCTCGATGCCCCAGTGGGCAGCGGTGAGGGCCGCGTGCTCACCCATCGACATGCCGGTGCCGGGCTCCCGGTTGGCCGGGATCTCGGGGACGATCTGGCCCGGGCGCAGGCCGGCCAGGGCCTTGATCACCCCGGCGGTGGACTTGGCGCGGTTCGCGGCCAGGAGGACCTCGCGGAGGTCCTCGTTGACGGCGATCGGGGCGTCGCTGGTGGTGTCGACGCCGCCGGCCACGCCCGACTCGATCTGTCCGAGCGCGATCTTGTTGGCGATCAGGACCGCGGCCTCGAGTCCGGTGCCGCAGGCCTGCTGGACGTCGTAGGTGGGCGTCCACGGCGAGATCCGGCTCGCGAGCACCGCCTCGCGGGTCAGGTTGAAGTCGCGGCTGTGCTTGAGCACGGCACCGGCGACGACCTCCCCGACCCGCTCGTCGGCGAGCCCGAAGCGCGCGACGAGACCGTCGAGCGCCGCGGTGAGCATGTCTTTGTTCGAGGCGCGCGCGTAGGCGCCGTTGGAGCGGGCGAACGGGATGCGGTTGGCACCGACGACCGCCGCGCGACGGGGGCTGGCCACTGGTTCCTCCAGGGGTGCTGGGCTTCGTTACTCGAAAGTAGCAGGTACCGTGGGTGCCGTGAGTCGTCGTTCGCAACGTCACGAGGACGAGGGCCGGGGTCACCGCGAGGGATCACGCCGTGCTCGTCCGGGCCCGTCGTCGGGCGACGCCGCGTCCGACGCCCCGTCGGACGACGGTGCCGGTGCGGATGGAGCTGACGGGCACAGTGCCCTGGCCCCGCGCCGCGACAAACGTTCGAGCCGGTGGGACGAGCACCGGCGCACGCGGCGCAACGAGCTCACCCTCGCCACCATCGTCGCCATCCGCGCCCACGGCGCCGACGTCGGCATGAGCCAGGTCGCGGCGCAGGCGCGCACCTCGAAGACGGTCGTGTACCGGCACTTCGCGGACAAGTTCGATCTCTACCAGGCGGTCTGCGAGCGTGTCGGCGCCGTCATCGTCGGCAAGGTCCAGGACGCCATGCGCGAGGCGGGGCCGCCCGAGCACACCCTGCTCGCCGGGGTCGACGCCTACCTCTCGCTGATCGAGGCGGACCCCGACATCTACCGCTACGTGATGCGCCCGCCCGCCTCGGAGCGGTCGTCCTCGGCCGGGGGTCCGAACGACTTCGTCGGCGACCTCACGTCCTTCATCGGGGACTTCGTCGGCGACATCATCTCGACCGAGTTGCACCGCCAGGGACGCGACGCGACCCCGGCGACGACCTGGGGGCACTCGCTCGTCGGGATGGTGCGCT
>JAVXWR010000708.1:0-2866 GCA_032230725.1 Actinomycetota bacterium | reverse complement strand
GAGCTGGGAGGGCCGGAACGCGCCGGCACCCACGACGCGGTCGCCGATCCGCAGCTGCGTCGCGGCGACCTCCTCCTCGTCACCGGCGCCCTCGACCAGCCGTCGCGCGAGCGTGTCGGGGCGGGTGCGGCGCAGGGCCTCGGCCTGGGCGCGCCCGCGCCCCTCGGCGACGGCCTCGGCGAGGTTCGCGAAGACCACCGTGAACCACAGCCACACCGCGACCAGCCAGGCGAAGACGCTCGGGTCGACGATCGCCGAGACGGTCACGACGACCGACCCGACCCAGACCACGAACATCACCGGGTTGCGGAGCTGGACCCGGGGATCGAGCTTGCGCAGCGCCTCGGGCAGCGACTCCCAGAGCTGGGAGGGCCGGAACGCGCCGGCACCCACGACGCGGCCGGTGCGCTCGGCGTGGACCCGCTCGGCCTCGGCCGGCGGGTGGGTGGTGGCCGTCATGACAGTCCCTCCGCGAGCGGGCTCAGTGCGAGCGCCGGGAAGAAGGTGATCGCCGCGACCAGCACGATCGTGCCGGCGACGAGCACCGTGAACAGGGGTTTGTCGGTGGCCAGCGTCCCCGCGCCGGGCTCGACGCGGGTCTGTCGGCCCAGCGATCCGGCCAGCGCGAGCACCGCGACGACGGGAACGAACCGACCGAGGAGCATGCAGACGCCCAGGGCGGTCTGGAAGAAGCCGTCGGTCACGGTCAGCCCCCCGAACGCGCTGCCGTTGTTGTTCGTGGCGGACGCGAACGCGTACAGGACCTCGGAGAGGCCGTGGGCGCCGTCGTTGCCGAGCGCGTCGCCGGTGGAGGGCAGCACCACCGCGAGCCCGGTCCCGAGCAGCACCAGCGCCGGCATGACCAGCACCACGACGGCGGCGCAGGTCACCTCCCGGCGCCCGAGCTTCTTGCCCAGGTACTCCGGGGTCCGCCCGACCATGAGGCCGGCGATGAAGACGGCCACCACCGCGAGCACCAGGATCGAGTAGAGCCCGGTGCCGACCCCGCCCGGCGTCATCTCGCTGAAGAGCATGTTGAGCAGGGCCCCGCCACCACCGAACGCGGAGAAGCTGTCGTGCAGCGAGTTCACCGCGCCCGTCGACGTGCCCGTCGTCGAGTCCGC
Organism: Actinomycetota bacterium; assembly: GCA_032230725.1. Lineage (GTDB taxonomy): Bacteria > Actinomycetota > Actinomycetes > Mycobacteriales > Pseudonocardiaceae > Actinomycetospora. The sequence continues at coordinate 1,742 of JAVXWR010000708.1, read as the reverse complement.
GAACAGCGCCGAGGACGGGATGCCGAAGCGCACCTCCTTGCCCTCGAGGTTCGCGCCCGCCGCGACCGCCGCCGGTCCCGTCGGGTTCGCCTCGGCGATCCAGACGACCGCGAGCATCAGCCCCCACAGCGTGGCCATCACGCCGAGCAGAGCGACGCCCTGGCGCACCGACCCGACCATGCGCCCGAAGGTGCGGGTGAGGGCCACCGGGATGAGCAGCAGCAGGAAGATCTCGATGAGGTCAGTGGCGCCGTTCGGGTTCTCGAACGGGTGCGCCGAGTTGGCGTTGAAGATGCCGCCGCCGTTCGTACCCAGTTCCTTGATCGACTCCTGGGAGGCGGCCGGGGCGAGGGCGATGGTCGACGCCTTGCCGTCGGGGCCGGTGACGTCGATGCCGGCCTTGAGGCTCATGACGACGCCGAGGGCGACGAGGACGATCGCGCCGAGCGCCGCGATCGGCAGCAGGATCCGGACGCAACCGCGGGTGATGTCCACCCACGCGTTGCCGAGCCGGTCCGAACCGGCCCGCAGGAAGCCGCGCACCAGCGCGACGGCCACCGCCAGGCCGACCGCGGCGGAGAGGAAGTTCTGCACGGTGAGCCCGGCCATCTGCACGAAGTGGCCCATGGTCGTCTCGGGCACGTAGGACTGCCAGTTCGTATTGGTCACGAACGAGACGGCGGTGTTGAACGCGACCGAGGGCGACACGGCGCCCCGCCCGAGGTCCGCCCCGAGCACCGCCTGCAGGCGCTGCAGCAGGTAGAGCAGGACGACGCCGACGAACGAGAACGCGAGCACGGCCACCGCGTAGGCGGTCCAGCGCTGCTCGGAGTCGGGGTCGACGCGGACGAGGCGGTAGATCCCGCGCTCGATCCGCCAGTGCCGGGCGTCGGTGAAGACCCGGGCCATCCAGTCCCCCAGCGGCCGCCAGCAGGCGGCGAGGGCCAGCAGGAGCACGGCGAGCTGGACCAGGCCCGCACCCGTCGTGCTCATCAGAACCGCTCCGGGCGCACGAGGGCGACCAGCAGGTAGATCAGCAGGCCGAGCGCGAGCAGGCCGCCGATCACGTCCGCCGCGATCACAACCGGTCCAGTCCACGCACCGCGAGCAGCAGGACCGCGAACACCACGATCAGCACGCCCGCGAACAGCAGGTCCTCCACGTCCACTCCCCACGTCCGCGGCTCACCGGAGTGCCAGGGAGCCGGCGCCGATCGTGGACTCGGCGTGGTCGTGCGGGGATCGACGTTGACGGCTTCTTGACGCGGGGGCGCCCACTTCTACGCTCCGTTGACGGCGCGGGTGGCGGGGACCACGCCCGCGGTGTGGCCCCGCCGGTCGTCAGCCGGTGTAGCCGGGGGCGGCCAGCACCTCGGCGATCGCCGCGTCGATGAAGGCGATGTCCTCGGGGTTCTTGCCGCCGCCGGCGAAGTGACCCCAGACCCCGGGAATGACGCGCACCTCGCCGTGCGGGATGAACTGCGAGGCCCACTGCTCGTCCTCCGGCGGGAAGTACAGGTCCTTCTCGGCGGGCATCGCGAGCAGCGGGCACCGGATCGAGCGCAGCGCCGCCTCGGTGTCCCCGCCGAAGCCGGGGGTGTTCCCGACGTCGCCGGCGTGCCAGGTCCGGATCATCGCCAGCAGGTTGTCCGGGTCCCGGCCGTCGCGGAAGAACTCCTCCCAGAACCCGAAGAGGAAGTCGTCGAGGGAGGTGAACCCGAGGGTCCGCCACTCCTCGCGCCA
>JAVXWR010000662.1:0-2783 GCA_032230725.1 Actinomycetota bacterium | reverse complement strand
GCGCCGCCGCGCCGGAACCACTTCCGCGAGGACGTGGTCTCGGAGCCCGCCCCGGCGGCGAGGGCCGCGAGCAGCGCCACGACGTCGTGCTCGAGGTCGGCCAGGGTGTACGGGGCGAAGGTGCGCCGGTGGGCGGTGTCGAGCAGCTCCGCGACCTCGGGGGGCAGGCGCGCGACGATCCCGGCCCGCTCGAGGGCCTCGGCCAGGCCCCGGACCAGGCGGCCGAGCAGCTCCTCGGGGGAGGTGGGGCGGGCGACCGACTCCCACACGACGACCACCGGGGTCGGCTCGGGCGTCGTCGAGACCAGTTCGGTGTGCAGCTCGTCGAGCGCGCGGGCGACCACGGTCGTCTTCCCGACGCCGACGGTGCCCGTGACGAGCAGCGACCCGCCCGGGGCGAAGCGCAGGCGCGCCCGGAGGTCGTCGACGACGTGCTGGTGGGCCAGGAACGGCAGCGGCGACGGGTAGCGCAGCGGACCGGGCGAGGGCTGGTAGTCCGGCCGCAGCGGCCACCGCCCGGGCTGCGGTGGCTCTGCCCAGTCGTGCTCGGTGGAGCCCCTATCCGGTGCCACGGATCCCCCGGGGCCGGGGACCGGGTCGGGATTGATCGTCGTCGGGCTGGCACCGGCGCCGACGACGTGCTGGTGGCCCAGGAACGGCAGTGCCGACGGGTAGCGCACCGGGCCCGGCGTTGCCTTGTAGTCCGGTCGCAGCGGCCACCGCCCGGACTGCGGTGGCTCTCCCGAGTCGTGCTTGGTGGAGCCCCTGTCTGGTGCCACGGATCCCCCGGGGCCGGAGACCGGGTTTATCGTCGTCGGGCCGACACCGGGGCCCGCTGCGGAGCCGCCCAGCCGGTCGGACTCCTCGGCGAACGGGGGGAGCGGACCGGTCTCGTGCGCTGTGCTGGTCGAGCTCGATACCGGCTCCGGTGCTGGAGGCGGCCGTGGACGATCCGGCTCCCGGCCGGCGGCGGCGAGCAGGGTGGGGGCACCGAGGACGGGGACGTTCTCGAGGGTGAGCCATCGGGGACCCCACGCTGCGGCGCCCGCCTCGGCGAGGGCCACCGCGAACGTCTCGGCGCTGGTGGCCCGGTCGGCGGGGTCGGTCGCGAGCCCGGTCATGACGACGGTCGCGACGGGTTCGGGGATGTCGGGGGCCACCGCCCGCAGGGCCGCGGGCACCTCGTAGGCGTGCTTGAACATCACCGACAGGACGTTCCCATCGTCGGGAAAGGGGAGGTCGCCGGCGAGGAGCTCGTAGAGCATGGTCGCCAGCCCGTAGACGTCGGTGGCCGGGGACAGGGCGCCCCCGCGGACCTGCTCGGGTGCGATGTAGGCGGCGGTGCCGAGTATGTCGCCGGCGCGGGTCAGAGCGGTCTCCGCGCCACCGGAGACCTTGGCGATCCCGAAGTCGGTCACCTTCACGACCCCACTGGCCGTGTAGAGCATGTTCTCCGGCTTGATGTCCCGGTGCAGGACACCCCGATGATGTGCGGCGGACAGCCCCGCGGCGCAGGCGAGGGCGACCGCGACCGCGGTCCGCGCCGTGAACCCCTCCTCGCTCGCATGCTCGCGGAGGGTGCCGCCGGGCAGCTGCTCCATGACGAGCAGACAGAGGTCGTCGCGTTCCAGGTAGTCGTACACCGGCACGACGTGCGGGTGGTCGAGAGCGGCCAGCACCCGGGCCTCGGACGCGAAGCGGCGGCGCGCGGCGGGATCGGCCGCGAAGGCCGCCGGCAGCTGTTTGATGGCCACTTTCCGGCCCAGGTGGCGATGGAGTCCGCCGAACACCACCCCCCAGCCGCCGCGGCCCAGGACCTCGCCGATCTCGTACGAGGGCAGGGCTTCCTGGAGGCGCTCCGGGTCGTCACTCATCGCGATTCCATGGGCACTCGGGGTGAGTGGCACATACCGGCTCCTCGGGAGAGTCTCGGACGTGAGCCTGGATCCTAGTGCCGTGTCGGGCGCCGCCGGGCCCGTTGATCGATCCCCGATTCCGCGGCCTTCGATGTCACGACCGGTCGGACGCCCACGTCACGATCGCGCTACTGTTGCGTGAGGCACTCGTTACGCTCGGGCATCGTCCAACCCGCAAAATGCATGATTCCGTCGGTTCCCGGTCGAGAGATTCTTCGGAGCAGCGCCTCGCATTTGCACCCGTCCGTCGTAGAGATCAGCTGATTCGTGACTGTACGACGCTCAACTGCTCGTGATTATCGAATCTTCGCGCAATGCGAGAGTGGGAGTTGCCGATGTCCCGTCCTACCTGCCCCGGGGTGGACGCCGCCTGGGCCGGATTCGCGCCCGGCCGTCAGGTCCGCTGGACGCCCGGCGGGCCACAGCACCGCGCCTCGAGTCGTGAGCCCCAGCGGAGCCTGCCCGACGAGGGCGGCGGACGCTGTTCTCGAGACAGGTGAGACTGGGACGACCTCGCGGCGTCAGTCGGTCACGCACGTCGATCTTGGCCCGGCTTCTGCCTGCGGGTGAGGCGCGTGCCGGGCCGGACGCCAGCAAGCGGCAGGGGGTGACGGGCTGAAGCCCACAGGGCGGGATCGACCCGGTGGGGCCGTAAGCGAGCCACCGGCGGGCGGGCCGGAGCCCGGGTCGATCAGTGCGAGCGTCCTCCCCGGCTCCGGTTGGACCGGACAGGCGCGGACGGGGGACGGGGGTGAGGTTCCCCCGGTAGCCCGGAGACCGACGATCATGGCCGGGTGGCCGTGAAGGGAGTCTCGATGGCAGCGCCGAAGAAGTACCCCGACGAGCTGCGGGAGCGTGCGGTGCGCC
>JAVXWR010000634.1:0-5072 GCA_032230725.1 Actinomycetota bacterium | reverse complement strand
CGGGGCCACGACCGCGAACGTCGCGCCGAACAGCGTGTCCGGGCGGGTGGTGAACACGTCGAGCCACCCGTCGGGCCTGCCCACCCCCTCCACCTTGAAGCGCAGCCGCGCCCCCTCGCTTCGGCCGACCCAGTTGCGCTGCATCGCCTTGAGCGACTCGGGCCACTCGACTCCCTCGAGGTCCTTGATCAGGCGGTCGGCGTAGGCGGTGATCCGCATCATCCACTGGCGCAGCCGACGCCGGAACACCGGGAAGTTGCCGCGCTCGGAGCGCCCGTCGGCGGTGACCTCCTCGTTGGAGAGCACCGTGCCCAGCGCCGGGCACCAGTTCACCGGCGCCTCGGCCAGGTAGGCCAGCCGGAACCCGTCTAGCACCCGGTCCTGCTCGGGGCGCGACAGGGTCGACCAGTCCCGGCCGTCGGGGAGCTCGCGCACCCCGGCGGCGAAGTCGGCCTCCAGCTCGGTGATCGGCCGCGCCCGCCCGGACGCCTCGTCGAACCACGACCCGTGGATCTGCAGGAAGATCCACTGCGTCCAGCGGTAGAACTCGACGTCGGTGGTCGCCACCGACCGGCGCTTGTCGTGCGCCAGCCCCAGCCGGCGGATCTGGGCGCGGTAGCGCTCGATGTTCGCCTCGGTGGTGGTGCGCGGGTGCGTCCCGGTCTGCACCGCGTACTGCTCGGCGGGCAGGCCGAACGCGTCGAAGCCCATCGTGTGCAGCACGGTGCGCCCCGTCATGCGCAGGAACCGTCCCAGCACGTCGGTGCCGATGAAGCCCAGCGGGTGCCCGACGTGCAGTCCCGCACCGCTCGGGTACGGGAACATGTCCATCAGGTAGAACTTCTCGCCCGGGTCGAGGGCCTCGCCGTCGGCGAGCGGTCCGGACGGGTTCGGCGTCGCGAAGGTCTGCTCGGCGTCCCACCGGTCCTGCCAGCGCGCCTCGATCCCGCTCGCGAGCGCGGCGGTGTAGCGGTACGGCGGCACCCCGCGGCCGGGCTCGGCGTCGGACCCCGGGGTCTCGCTCCGAGCGACGTCGGGCTGGGCGGTCACGGCGTTCCTCCTGGTCACCACACGATGTGCTGCGCCCGGCGCCCGCACGACGGCTGCGGCGACCGGGGCCGGCCCGCGCCGACGAGCCACGGCGGGAAGTGGACGTCTCGGCGGCGGGTCCCTCGCCGGTCGAGCCTACTCTGGGACCATGGTCGTCCCCGTGCTGGCCGCCGTCGTCATCGTCGCAGCCGCTGCCGTCCTCGTCGTCGGCATTCTCGCCGCGGCGCACCGTCTGCCGCGCAACCGCGTGATCGGTGTGCGTACCGGCTGGACCATGGCGCGCATCGACTCGTTCCGCCGCGCGAACCGGGTCGCGGCACCGGCGTTCGTCGCCGCGGGCGCGGTCGGCGTCGCCGCCGGGGTGGTCGCCCTGCTGGCCCCGACGACGGCGGCCGCGGTGACGCTCGTCGTCGTCGGCGTCCTGGGACTGGTCGGGCTGATGGGGGTGGGGGGCGCGGTGGGTGCCCGCTACGCCGCGGCGGACCGGACGGCGACGCTGGCGAACGAGCGCCGGACGTCCGGGCCGTGCACGGTCGGTCAGGAGCCCGGGGACGACGCGGCCGACGCCTGCGGGTCCGTGGCCGGCGCCTGCGGCGGCGCGTGCTCGCTCTGCCCGCGGGCCGGGGCGAGCGCGGGCGAGCAGCAGGGCTGAGGGGCCCGCCTACCAGCCCCAGCTGCCGGGGCCGCCCTTGAACGGCCCGACGACGTCGTGGGTGATCCACCCGCCGTAGAAGCCGCCCGGCTGCGGGACCACGCGCTCCGCACCGAGGATGATCTCGTCGAACGGCGCGGGATAGAGCGACACCCGGTCGGCCAACTCGGGGTACGTCGCGCTGACGTCCCCCTCGGGGTACCACCAGCCCACCGATTCGAGGGTGGTGCCCGGCAGCACGATGTCGACGTAGCGTGCGGTGCCCTTCCACTCGCACACCGTCCGGCGCCGTGCGGGCCGCAGCACGCCCTCGGTGAAGGCGGTGCGCGGCAGGTAGAACGTCGGCGGGTGGCTGGTCTCGAGGACCCGCACGAGGTCCTCGGTGTCCACCACGACCGTCCCGGCGTGGGTGACGACGGCGCGGCGGGTGTCCCGCTCGGCGCGGGGTGGGCGCGGGTAGTCCCAGACGGACTCCTGGCCGGGCCCGGGCTTCTCGCGTGTGATCCGCACGCCGCCCACGCTACGACCGTGCGGCGCCGCTCGCCGGGGCTCAGTTGCGCGAGGGTTCCGCGACGTGGGTGGCCAGCAGGGCCAGCGGGACGCCCTGGCGCCGGAGCACCCCGCCCCAGAGGTCGTGGCGCGGCGGCGCGAGCACGTCGTCGGGCAGCGCGGGCACGACGTACCAGTCCCCGCGCGCGATCTCCGCGGCGAGCTGCCCGCGGTCCCACCCGGCGTAGCCCGCGAACACCCGTAGCCCGCGCACCCGGGGGGCGAGGAAGGCGGGGTCGCCGTCGAGGTCCACCAGCGCCACCGGCCCGCGCACCCCGACGACGCCCTCGGTCCGCGCCGGGTCCTCCCCGGTCCGCAGCGCCGCCACGCACAGCGCGGTCTTCTGCTCGACCGGACCGCCCACGAAGACCGCGCTCGGCCGCGTCGTGAACGGTCCCCAGGCGGGCAGGACGTCGCCGACCGCGACCTCGCTCGGCCGGTTGAGCACGACCCCGAGCGTGCCCTCCCGCCGGTGGTCGATCACGAACACGACCGTCCGGACGAAGTTCTCGTCGGTCAGGGTGGGCGCCGCGACGAGGAGGGTCCCGGCCTCGACCGCGTCGATCGAGCGTTCGGTGGGTTCGTCTCTCGTTCCCTCCGCCACGCGGTCCATCGTGGCACCCCGCGTCGGCGTCGGGGAGCCGGGCCACCCGCCCTCCCACCGATCCGCCGGCGTCCGCGCGCCGACCTGCGACGCCCGGTCCGGGCGTGCGAGTCCGTTCTCCTCGCGCGGACGCGTAGCGTCCTCGACGTGCCCGTCCCTCCCCCCGCTGCGCAGCAGGAGGCGCGGCCGCCCGGGGACGGCGGGACAGGCGCCCCCGAGGAGCCCGAGCGGGTCCGGCGGCGCGACCTGGCGGCTCACCCGGGCTTCCTCCGGCTGCTCACGATCCGCCTCGGCGCGCAGTGGGGTGACGGCGTCTTCCAGGCCGCACTCGGCGGCGCCGTGCTGTTCAACCCCGAGCGCCAGTCCGACCCCGTGCTCGTCGCGCTCGGCCTCGCCGTCGTGCTGCTGCCGTACTCGGTCGTCGGTCCGTTCGCGGGCGCGCTGCTCGACCGGTGGGACCGGCGGCGGGTGTTCGTCGTCGCCGGGATCCTGCGGGCAGTGCTCACCCTCGCGACGGCGGCCGTCGTGGCGGCGGGGGTCACCGGGCCGTCCCTCTACCTGGGCGCGCTGGCGACCATCGGGGTCAGCCGCTTCGTCCAGGCGGGCCTGTCGGCGGCGCTGCCGCACGTCGTGACGCCGCGCCGGCTCGTCGGGGCCAACTCCCTGGTGACCACGAGCGGCGCGATCGCCGCGGCGCTCGGCGCCTCGTGCGCGTTCGCGCTCACCGGCGTGATCGGGGCGGGCGACATCGGGTCGGGAATCGCCGCCGCGGCGTCCGCGGCCGGCTCGCTGGTGATCGTCGTCGTGGCGGTCGGCTTCGCGCGGGGCTCGCTGGGCCCCGACGACGCCGCAGGCGCGGGTCCGGACGGCGGCACGGGACGGGCGCTGCGCGCCGTCGCGCACGGCTTCGCCGACGGCGGGCGCGCCGCCCGGTCCGCGCCCGGCGTCGTGGCGGCCTTCTGGGCGGTCGCGGCGCACCGGCTGGCCTTCGGGGTCGCGACGCTGGTGATGCTGCTGCTGATGCGCAACGGGCTCGACGACGCCGGGCCGTTGCGGGCCGGGGTGGCGGGGCTCGGCGAGACGGTCATCGTCGCGGCCGCCGGGCTGGGCGTGGCCGCGGTCGTCACGCCGTGGCTGACCGCGCGGATCGGCCGGCCCGCGACGGTGCGGACGATGCTGCTGCTGGCCGCACTGGCGCTGCTCGGCCTCGGGCTGCCGATGACCCTGCCCTCGGTGCTGGGCGCGTCGTTCCTGCTCGGGCTCGTCGGGCAGGCGATCAAGCTGTGCTCGGACGCGGCGGTCCAGCGCGAGGTCGACGACGCCCACCGAGGGCGGGTGTTCGCCCTGTCCGACACCGTCTTCAACGTCACCTACGTCCTCGCCGTGGCCGCGGCCGCGCTGTTCTCGCCGCTGGACGGCCGCTCGGTGCCCCTGATCGTCACCGCGGCCGGGATCTACCTGCTCGGGCTCGTGGTGCACGAGATCGCGCTGCGCACCGGGCACCACCCGGGGGACACGCGGGGTCCCGACGGCGGGGCCCGGCCCGCGGATCACGGCGGCACCCAGCCCGGCGCGCCCTCGGCCACGACCAGGTCCGCCGCGCCGTCGCCGTCGACGTCGGCGAGCAGCACGTCCCAGCGCGGCGAGCCCGGATCGGACGTGGCGTAGGCCCGGTCGGTGGCCCCGGCGCCGCTCACCAGCAGCTCGTCGGCCACCCCGTCGCCGTCGAGGTCGCAGACGGTCTCGCGGGTCGCCGGGTCGTGGTCGGCCTCCACGACCGCCCCGTCGGGCACCCCGTCGCCGTCCGAGTCGACCTCGACGCGGGCCGAGGTCTCCCGCCCGCGGACGTCGGTGAAACGGAGCACGCCGCGGGCCGGCCCCGCCTCGACGGGCGCGTCCCACACCCCGCGCCCGGACGGGTCGGCGAGCGCCCGCTCGGGGCGCCCGTCGTCGTCGAGGTCGAGCACCGCCCGGTCGGCCGTGCCGTCGCCGTCGGCGTCCCACAGCGCGTCGTCGACCCGCCCGTCGCCGTCGAAGTCCAGGCGGACCGCGTCCGGTCGGCCGCCGACGGCCCCGCCGGGCAGGTCGAGGTCCGCGGGCGAGGTGTGCCGGTGCACGGGCCCGCGGCCGGTTCCGAACCGGTAGTGCAACGGGGACGACGGGGCCACGGGGTCTCGACGCGGGCCGGGGCGTGGCGGTTCCGCGGCCGATCGAGCG